>JAJYBO010000052.1 GCA_021778975.1 Deltaproteobacteria bacterium | reverse complement strand
GCCGCACGCGCCGGAGAAGCCGGTGCAGGCTTCGCGGTCGTGGCCGATGAAGTCCGCAATCTGGCGCTCCGGGCCGCGGAAGCCGCCAAGACGACGGCCTCCCTCATCGAAGGAACCTCTAAAAAAGTCAGGGAAGGCGCCGGATATGTCCAGCGCAGCAACACTGCTTTTACCCAGGTGACGGACAGCACGTCCAAAATCGGCGATCTGATTGGCGAAATTGCCGCGGCCTCCGGTGAACAGGCCAAAGGCATTGATCAGGTCACGATTGCGGTTTCAGAAATGGAAACGGTCACGCAGCAAAATGCAGCCAGCGCGGAGGAGTCGGCGTCCGCATCCGAAGAAATGAACGCCCAGGCCGAACAGATGAAGGCCATTGTCAATGATCTTGTGATGCTGGTTTCAGGAGACGCTACCGAATATGCGTCAGGCCAGCCGCTGAAACGTCCGTCGCTTACGCCCCGGAAGGCATCGAAATCCCAGACGGCAAGACGCCCTGTAATATCCCCCAAATCAAAGACAAAGTTGACCTTAACAGCGGTTCCGAAGTTACAGCACAAGAAAGAAGTGAATCCCAACAACATCATTCCGTTCGACGAATCGGATTTCAAAGACTTTTAGACTCCATAACCATACCGCCACGCCTGTCAATGAGTCTGTAGCGGCGGCTTTACACCAACCCGATGCCGATATCCGTCGGCATCCATATTTATCAATCATCTTTGAGGAGTTCCATGAAAAAGAGAAGTCTCGGTTTCAAGTTGATGGTGGGCGGCGCCCTGTGTGTATTATTGCCGCTGCTGGCGCTCGGTATTTTTTCCAATATGCGTCTGTCACGGGATATGAGGGCCACACACGAGCGAAATTCCGTTAACACCGCGCAAAGCGTCGCGGCGCTGATTCAGATGGTGCTGGAAGAAGAAATCAAGCTGGCGAAGGATCTGGCCGTCGGCAACACGACCATCGCTGTGACGACCAAAGTTGCCACAGCCGGTATTGACGCGTCGTCCCAGGATATTCAGGAACTGAATCGAAAACTGGCGTCCACCATGAAGCAGATCGGGGATCATTACGAAACCATTTATGTCTGCAATGCGGATGGCGTCATTTTTGCCGATGGTCTTGGTGGCGTCTATAAAGGCATATCGGTCAAAGACCGCAATTATTTTCAAGACGCCAAATCCGGAAAAATCAACCTGGCCACCCCCATCAAATCTAAAAAAACCGGCAAACCGGTATTGCCCATTTGCATCCCCATCCATTCGGACTCTGGTCAGTTTGTCGGCGCACTGGCAACGGTTCTGAAACCCGATTTTCTGGTCGAAAAAATCCTGTCTTTCAAAGTTGGTAAAACCGGATATGTGTTTGTCACCGACCCGAACGGCATGCTCATTATCCACCCCGATCCCAAATTAGTGATGGAACTCAATATTCACTCATTGAAGGGGATGGAGTCCATCACAGAGAAAATGTTGTCCCATCAGACCGGCGTTGAATCGTATGTTTACAAAGGCGTTGATAAAATCGCGGGGTTTGCGCCAGTACCGTTGAGCGGATGGAGTGTGGCCTGCACCCAGCCGGTGGATGAATTCATGGCCTCGGTCTATGCCCTGCGAAAGGCCATGATCGGGATTACCGTACTCTTTCTGGGTTTGGGACTTCTGGCGATCTGGTATTTCTCCCACTCCATTTCAAAGCCAATGACCATTGTCATCGAAGAACTCAACGAAGGCGCGGATCAGGTGGCATCCGCGGCCGGTGAGGTGTCATCTTCCAGCCAGACGCTGGCGCAAGGAGCATCCGAACAGGCTGCGTCCATCGAGGAAACCTCGGCGTCTTTGGAAGAAATGTCTTCCATGACCAAACAGAATGCCAACAACGCGGCGCAGGCCAATGCGCTGATGCAGGAAACCGGCGCCAGCGTTCAAACGGTTTCTAAATCCATGTCTGAGCTGACGGCGTCCATGAACGATATTTTAAAAGCCAGCGACGAAACCTCAAGAATTATCAAGACGATAGATGAAATTGCGTTTCAGACCAACCTGCTGGCGCTGAATGCCGCGGTTGAAGCCGCACGCGCCGGAGAAGCCGGTGCAGGCTTCGCGGTGGTGGCTGATGAAGTTCGCAATCTGGCGCTCCGGGCCGCGGAAGCCGCCAAGACGACGGCCTCCCTCATTGAAGGAACCTCCAAAAAAGTCAGGGAAGGCGCCGAATATGTCCAGCGCAGCAACACCGCCTTTACCCAGGTGACGGACAGCACGTCCAAAATCGGCGATCTGATTGGCGAAATTGCCGCGGCCTCCGGTGAACAGGCCAAAGGCATCGACCAGGTCACGATTGCGGTTTCGGAAATGGAGACCGTCACGCAGCAGAATGCGGCCAGCGCGGAGGAATCGGCATCCGCGTCCGAAGAGATGAACGCACAATCCGAGCAGATGAAGGCCATTGTCAACAATCTGGTCATGCTGGTTTCTGGTGAAGTGTCTGAACATACATCCGGACATCCGTTGAAACGCCCATCGCTGACCACGCGCAAAACGATAAAACCTTCGGTGTCGAGGCTTCCGGCAACATCGTCAAAACCAATGGCAAAGCTGCCCGCCAAAGCGGCAGGCTTTCAGCACAAAAAAGAAGTGAATCCCAATGACATCATTCCGTTCGATGAAACGGATCTGAAAGATTTTTAAGATGTGAGAGCGACAGGTTATCAAAAGAACCCACTTACAGGAGGTTGTATATCGTGAAAAATGCAATCAACGCATCATTGGATGAGGCCATGTCCAATCCAACGGACCGGGAAGGAAAATATCTGACATTTACGCTGGCCAACGAAGATTATGGCATTGGTATTTTGAAAATCAAGGAAATCATCGGAATGATGCCGATCACATCGGTGCCGCGGACCCCCGATTTTGTCAAAGGCGTCGTCAATCTCCGGGGAAAAGTAATTCCCGTTGTGGATCTCCGGTTGAAATTTGGAATGCCGGAAATAGATTATACCGAACGCACCTGCATTATCGTGGTTGAAATTTCCGGACAATCCGGCGCGGTTAAAATCGGGATCGTTGTGGATGCCGTATCCGAAGTTCTCAACATCAAGGGGGAAGACATCGAGAATACGCCGGTGTTCGGAACCCGGGTCAACACCGATTATATTCTGGGTATGGCCAAAACAGGGGGATGTGTCAAGATCCTTTTGGATATTGACAAGGTATTGAGTACGCAGGAAATTTCATCACTTGAAAAGGGTGTGGGCTGAAAATCACCATAAACGTCATTGACCGTCGCGTTTTCATGACAATGCGCCTCTTCTCGCCGGATAATTCCGACGGAAGAGGCAACAGACGTGAGGTCATTGCGAAAAATAATGCCTGCAGCGCCGATAGCGCTCCATGTGCCGGATACGGATATCCGTCATATCGGTGCTGATGTCAGGACAGGGAGGTCTGAATGAAAAATCAAAAACAACGTATGTTCGTTTTCAACAGGGTGTATCCTCAGAAAACGGCCCCATCCGATTCACTGACTCATACCGCCGGCGTGTCTCAGCAACTGTGGGAATGGACAAACCTGCTGAAAATGATTTACAAATCTACCGCAGGAGAGGTTTACTGGATTTTAGACGCCGGCAGCACCGGGAAAACACTGGAAGCCAGGTGCAGCCCCCATCCTGCATGTCGGGGCAACCAGGACATTCGTTCCCCTGCCGCCGGTTTATCGCGGCAGATCGGTCGCTGCTGAAGCTGTCTGTTTTTTCACAAACAGTTGACACGGCTTGCCGGATGAATTCTGCAACACCACCCGCGAGGGGATTTCAAGGCTTTTGAAACCAAAAGCCTTGCACCCATGCGGCTGGCGTTTGTCCCATGTGATGAAATAATGAATGCAATGGCGGCAATCCCAGGACGTCATCATGCCCCCCGATCATCTTCATAGGGGTACCAGTCTGACTTTCGAAGCTTATCCACCTTGAACACAGCGATTTCATTGCTGTGAGTAGAAAATACAATTTTTCGCCCTTTGACGCCGCCAACGTCTTCGGATGCCACCACGATTTTTTCTTTCATTAAAATTTTTCGGGCAACCCGGATATTTTCATTTCCGATATTGACCTGTGAAACGTCCGGGTTGTGGGCGCCGCCAAAAATTTGGGCTTCGAGATGTTTGGATGTAGAGCCATCTTCCAGCATCATCCGAATCAGCGCCCAAATGGCTACGTTTCCATATCGGGTGGTGGTTTTTCCTTTTTCACGAATCATGGGAAACTGAAAACTGTTCATGCCGCCTTTTTTCAGCTTCCGGTCATACAAACAGATGGAGACTCCGGACCCCAATACCGTAGAAATAATGGTCGGATGAGAAGGGGTTACCACAAATCCGGGTTCCAGAAAATAATTGATAGGGATAAGCGCTTGTGATGATGTCATGACTATTTTCGAGTATCAACGATAATGCCCATGTTGTTCAACATTTTCCATGCCCTGTCGCGATCCGCATCACTTCCGGAGCCGGATCCGACAAGGATAATGGATTGAATGACCGCATCGCTCAAACCGGCCTTTTTCAATTTGATGATATCCTCGGCGGTGGTGAAGTGAATGGACTGAATGTCCTTGCCATACACCACCGGCGCGCGGTCCTTCAGAAATGAGCCTTCGGTGACAAGCTGCTGCAACGTTTTATCCGAAAGTCTGGCTTTGGTTTTGAGATCAATCAGTTCCTGAACCGAAAACGCGCAGGTTTCCACCACTTTTTCATGAACAATCGTCTGGATCGCTGCATCACCAATTCCGGCCCGCTTTAAACGCAACAGGTCCTCGCTGCTGATCGCCCAGCAGGAACCGGCCATCATGACGACACCCAAAAAGATTATTCCCCACACCCACTTTTTCACTGGTTCATTCACTATTGACGCCCTCGTAAAAAGTCGAATTTTCGAACGGCTTTGTCAAAAATTCGCAGGCAAGGCGCTCAAGCCCTGATGCGTACTTTTGGATACGCTGCAACGACAAAGGGTGCAACGCAGCATCCGGACTTTAAGTCGTCACTATTTCAGAAAATCGAGAAGACTGGGCTGAACAATTTTCGCGGCCACGGCCAGCGACGCCTGAAACGCGGTTTGCTGTTGCGTCAATTGACTGGCAGCCTGTGTCATATCGGCGTCTTCTGTGTTGGAAAGAGCTTTTTGAATGTTGAGCTTGAAACTGCTCCAGTAATTTTGTGTTGCTTCCAAACGATTGAGCGTGGAACCGACATCGGCCCGGGTATTGACAACCTGTGACGCAGCCGTATCCAGCGGCGTCAACTGATTGGAAATTGCCGTGGTGTCGTTACTGGTCAACCCATTCATCAGATTGGTCAGCACGACCGCGGGATCCGCCGAACCACTGAATGCGTTCTTGCCACTGACATGAGTATCCATCGTAACCCCGTCCCCGATGACAACGGAAATCGGCCCGTCATCTCCCTGAAACCCGGTGGAGGGATTGGCTGCATTATACGGCGGCGTAGTGGTATTGCGCCCGCCAAACACATAGTTGGCACCCTGTTTGGTGTTGGCCAACTGAACGAATTGATCCAGCAAGCTCTTGACCTGCGAAGCCGCCACCTTTCGGTCATCCGCGCTCATGGTGCCGTTGACCTGCTGCAACGCAATCTGCTTTGCCTGGGTCAGAAGATTGTTGATGCTCGACAGGGTGGAATCGGCTACATTCAAGGTGGTCTGCGCCTGAGTGATATTGCGGGTATATTGATCCACAGAGGACAGTGTCTTGTTGTAATTCAACGCCGCAGCCGCGCTCACAGGATCGTCCGAAGGCTGATTGATCTTCAAACCGGTCGAAACAACGGTTTGCGCCTTCATGAGGCTGTCAGAATTTTTCATGAGGGTGTTACTGATATTCTCGCTCATCATGCCTGATGTTATGCGTATCATGGCGTTCCTCCCTGTTTCTGTTGAACGACATCTTTCGGAATTTTAACAGCATCTTTCGATATCTTTTGCCGAAAAATATCGCTGATCGATCCTTCGACCACCTGAGGATATTTATAAAATAGCAGAATGCTGATCCTCCGGTTGCGAGGGTCGTCCAGGTTGTCTTTAATCAATGGCTGCGTCGCGGCATACCCGGTAACCCGCATCAGCCTGTCTGTCGGCAGACCGTCCCGCTCCAGTTCTCGTCTGGCGGCGGAAGCCCGCTCGGTGGAAAGCTCCCAGTTGCTGAACTTGTTGCCGGACGCATATACCAGTGCGTCCGTATGCCCCTCGATGGCGATCTTGCGCTTGCTGTCAATGATGACCGGCGCAATGGTCTTGAGTACCCGTCTGGCGTTGACCGACATTTCGGCGCTCCCCAGCGGGAACATGGTGCCGTTTTCCTTGTCCAGAATCTCGATACGCACCGCGCCTTCGAATGTATCTACAATGATCTGATCCTTCAAATCCGCAAGTTTGCTTTCAACTTCCTGTTTCAATTTTTCCATCAACGCTTCACCGCTTTTTCTGGCGGTTTCTTCGTCAACCTGAATGGACAGGTCCGGCTTGCCGATGGTCTGCTCATCCATGACGCTGACCCTGGGGGTGACTTTCGTTTCGATGAACGACAGGCCGCTTTTATCGAACAGATTGAAATTTTTGAAATAATAGGAAACACCTGCCCGTTTTTCAGGAGACACCATCGCCAGCAGCCACATGAGCAGAAAAAAAGCCATCATGGCCGTCACAAAATCTGCATACGCCACTTTCCATGCGCCGCCGTGATGACCTCCGTGGCCCTTCACGATTTTTTTGACGATTATTGGTTGCCCTTCCAATTTTTGATCTCCTCGTTCAATTCGTTAAACCCGGGTCGGCTTGTGCTGGGAATGGCCCTCCGGGCGGATTCCACAGCCGCCTGAGGCGCCGCGCCGCTGGCCATCGCCACGATCGCGGTTTTGATGACATTCAGGTACGCTTCGTGTTCTTTGGCCGCATTTTCCAGATTGGTCGCCATCGGGCCAATAAACCCGTAACTGAGCAAAATTCCCAGAAACGTACCCACCAGCGCGGATGCGATGCTGTGTCCCAACACTTCCGGAGGCTCACTGATCTTGCCCATGGTCAACACCACCCCCAGCACCGCGGCCACGATGCCCAGCGCGGGCAGACCATCCGACACTTTCGAAAGCGCATTCGGGGGAATCATGGCATCATGTTCCTGAGCCGCCATATCAACCTCCATGAGGCTTTCCAGCTCATGCGGCGTCATATTCGAAGAAATGATGGTGCGAAAATTATCACAGATAAAATTGACGGTTGAACTGCTCGAAATGACGGACGGATACTTTTTGAATACCTCGCTGGAATCCGGGTTATCAATATCATACTCGATGGCCAGAAACCCTTCCCGCTTGACCTTGTAAAAAATTTCGTTGAGCAGCAGCAGCAGTTCGACATACGCTTTTTGATCTATTTCATGACTGCTGAATATCTTGCTGATGGATTTCAACGTCAGTATCAGCACTTTTTTGGGGGAAGCAATAATAAAAGTGCCAAAGGCCGCGCCTCCAATAATGATCAGTTCCGCGGGCTGAAATAGAACGCTGAAATGGCCATGCTCCATCAGATACCCCAGTCCGATGGCGGCAACAACAGCACAAACCCCGATAATGGCGAACATGAAATTGTGATATCCTGTTGGTTAATTTGATGATCTGAGCTTGCGAACGATCTCCCGCTGACGATTCATGACATAAAACCCAACCACCTGCCGTATATCGTCATCCATTTCGGAAAACTGAATTGTAACATCATTCTGCCGGGAACTGGCGGCATGGATGTCCATTACCCTTCCGTACAAAATGACCCAGGTGGGGGCATTGACCGGCAACAGCACCTTTATTTCAAGCAAATCGTTCAGGCTGAACACTTCGGGTGTTATAACCCGGATATCTTCATCGCTGACGGACACCTGACGGTTTTCGGCCTGAGAAAACCCCTCACTGTGCTGAACCAGTTTCTCCAGTATTAAATTCAATTTGGTGTCAATTGCAATCAGTTTTTTCCATATTTTGGGATTGATGGATTCGTCGGGCAACTCCTCGTCCAGCACCGACACCCCCACCCCCGCATAAAATCCGGCATAAAGCCTTGCCTTGGTGCAGGCCTCTTCACTCTCCAGTTTTTTAAGTATAACCGGAAGGATATCATCAACACGAAATGATGACTGTCGTTCGGCGGCTCCCGTCGTCATACGCATATTCCTGTTTCACCAGAGCGGTAATCATCATTCATACACTCCATATGGCTAACGCACCATGTTGAGAACCGTATCCATCATCTGGGTGACCGTATCCACCAGCTTGGCGGCAGCCGAATAGGCATGCTGATATTGTATCAGATTGACCATTTCTTCATCGGTGGATACGCCCGAAACGGACGCCTGTAAATTTTGCATCTGCGTAACGGCGGTTGTCTGCTGGGTGAAATTCGATGCAGCATTCTTGCTGTCTGTCCCGGCGCTGGATACAAGAGAACTGTAATAAGCACCGAACGTTGTCGTATTGCCACTCATGGTCAGCGAATTCTGAAGATTGACAATGGCGACCGCCTGAGTGTTGTCTCCGTTGAGAACATTGGGAGCAGCACCGGGCGCCGCGGCCGCAATCTTGTTGACATTGCCAGAAATGGTCGGGTTGACCTGAATATCACTGGCGGATGCGCCGGAGAAAAAGTTGTTCCCGGTAGAACCGTCAAGCCCTGTCCCCGCGGTGTGCAGGGTATTGACGCTCTGGATGAGTTGAGCCGCCAGGGTATTGAGCTGGGTTTTATACCCGGCGACGGTGGTATCCCGGGCCGTTATCCATCCGTTTAAATTACCCGCCGTGATGCTGCCGTTAATGGAAGTTGTGGGCGCCGTATCCCAGACCACATCATGGTAACCGGAAGAAGCATTGACCATGGTGGACAATTTTCCGTAAGGCGATGTTCCGACCAGTACATGACCATCTCCCAGTGTAACGGTAACCCTGCCGGTTGCGGGGTCTTCGCTGGACGTAAGGTTGATTTTTTGGGAAAGCTGGTTTAACAGGGCATCTCGTTGATCTCTCAGATCATTGGCGGAAGTACCGGAAGACGTTTCTGACAGCGCGATCTGATCGTTGAGTTTGCCAATCTGTGAAGCCAGCGTGTTGATTTGATTCACAGCGTCCGTGACATGGCCATCCATATCCGTCTGCACCTGAGTCAGCGATTTATATACGTTCTGGATATTGCTGGTAAGGGTCTGACTCTGGGTGAGCAGCGCCGATCGTTCGGAATAACCGGACGGATTGTTGGATACATCCTGCCACGCATTCCAGAACTTGCTCATTTGCTGGCTGATGCCCTGAGTCGCTGTTTCGGTAAAAATGTTATTCGTCTGGTCTGTGGCCTGCTGCATGGCTTCCCAGGCGCCTTTCTGCTGCAGAGCAGTATTGATATCGGCATTGATGAACTGATCCACCACCCTGTTGACACTGGTAACCCTGACACCGGTGCCAACACTTCCTTCACTTGTCTGAACGGACGTATTCTCAAAATTTACACGTTGACGGGAATATCCAGGGGTGTTGACATTCGAGATATTTTGTCCCGTCACGTTGATAGCCGTCTGCTGCGCCATCAGTGCATCCCTGCCGATATACAAACCTGCTGTAATGCTTGTCATAAGAGCCACCTTTCTGGAGGTGCAATTGTCATTTCTAAAAACTAATCCGAACGCTGCTGTAACGCCTGAACAATGGAGCGAGACATATCCGACAGCGCCACGACCTTATCTACAGCGCCCATTTTAATAGCCTCCTTGGGCATACCAAAAACGACACAGCTTTCCTCATTTTGGGCCATCGTATAAGCGCCGCTTTCTTTCATGGAGAAAAGCCCCTTGGCGCCATCGGCCCCCATACCGGTCAGGATGACCCCTATGGCGTTCTTGCCGGCCTGAGTGGCCACGGACTGAAACAGCACATCCACGCTTGGCCGCTGATAGTGGACCATGGGGCCGTCCTTGAGCCTGACCAGATAGTTGCCACCGCTGCGATGCAGCAACATGTGATGGTTTCCCGGAGCAATGAGGGCAACACCGGTAACCACCGGATCGTTGTCACGCGCTTCACGGACCTCCATCTGGCACAACTCGTTCAGGCGTTTGGCAAACGACGATGTAAAATGCTCCGGCATATGCTGTACGATAACGGTTCCCGGGGAAGACGCCGGCATACCGCTCAAAACAACCTCGATGGCCTTGGTGCCGCCAGTCGAAGCGCCGATGGCAACCACTTTGTGAGTGGTGTTGGTCAGCAGGGTCGAGGTATTGATCGTAACGGCAGTGGTTTCGGATTTTCCCGGGGTTCGCTGTATCTGCGCCACCGACGCGGCGCGGATGGCGCGCGCCAGGCTCTGCGAAATGTTCTGTGTGGAATAGGCGGTGCCGGGCTTTCCCAAAACCTCGACCGCCCCAAGTTCCAGAGCCTTCAAGGCCAGCTCGCTGTTCTTTGGCGTCAGAGAACTGAGAACCACCACCGGTATGGGATAATGCTTCATCAGTTTGGCTAAAAATGAAAGACCATCCATACGCGGCATTTCCAGATCTAACGTAATCACATCCGGTTGCAATTTGACAATCTTGTCACGCGCCACATAAGGATCCACCGCTGTGCCGATAATTTCGATATCCTTGTACCGGCCCAGTTCTTCGGACAATATCTTTCGGACAACAGCCGAATCATCAACGATCAATACTTTTATCATGAGTGTCTGCCTGTGATGTGAACATCATTCATGAAACCTGCCGATGAATATGCCAAAATCATGCCAGTCTATGAATGAATTGTGAAGATAAGGAGGGAACAGTGACTTCATACGCCGATACACCACGATATCATGGCGGCTCAGGCGTCGGAATCATCGCGGAAGAAATAGATATCGCAGGGTTCATCTTCCACGCTCATCGTGGCCAGGACTGTCGGTTTTTTGACGCTCAGCGCGGATGCCGCTTCTGAGGGGGTGAGAATGTGCGGTTCGCCAATATTAAAAACCGCTTCGGTGCCGGCTTCGCTCGGAAGCCAGTTGCCGCAGATAATATTGACGGTTTCTTTCAGGGCATCGTGGCGATGGACGTCTCCGATCTCATCAGCATCAATTCCCAGCATGTTGGCGGCCAGTTCGCTCAGGATTGACGGCGCTATAGCAATGGCCAACCGCCCGGAAAACTCGCCCGAAAAGGCTACAGCCCCTATAATCGCCTCCTCAAAGTCAAGCGGCTGCCGCTGTTCCAGAGATGAAAACATAAAGGCCAGCGATTCTAAAGAACTGATGACGATCCGGGCCATATCCTTGATTCTTTGTTCATTCATGGTCGCCTCCTATACCGAGTCTCTGATTGATGGTGTTACGAATCAGTTCGGGGGTAAACGGTTTATGGACGAAACTGGCCCCAAGCTTTATCAATCTGTCTATACGGGTTTTGCTGCCTTCCGTAGATATGACGACCGCCGGAATATCACGGGTCTCAGGATTTTCTCTCATCCGTATCAGCATGTCCTCACCATTCATAACCGGCATATTGATATCTAAAATGACCATATCCGTCCACTGACGGGCAAGGGCGTCCAGTCCTTCGACACCGTTGCCCGCTTCCTGAATTTCTCCCAGATCAAGACTACTCATACGAAGTGTTTTGATGATCATTGCCCGCATTACACTGCTGTCATCCACCACAAGGATATTGATCCCCATAACGCCGAACTCCCCATTCTGAAAGCTTGTAAACGGTCATGGCAGTTCTTACCCCCGGATCACAAAAGCAGAATAACCGATAAAGAAGCTGAACCATGCCATGTTATTGTGGTAAAATCCGTATGTTACCTTTTTAATATCATCTACTGACCAATGATCTCGCTATACGCATCAGCTTCCGCTTTGAACGGAAGCCGCCAGTTCACTGGCCCATTGCAACATTTGACTGGCAACGATTTCGATGTGCTTCTGGGTAAGCCCCAGCCGCGTCGAAGCGGCTTCCGAGGGCTGATACTGAAGACCTTCACGGCCCGTCCCGATGCCGGCCATCAAACACAGAACATCCGCGGCATGCACCACATCAATCGCTGTGTTGGGTTTGGGCGCGGCATCTGGCTCGTGGTGCCAGCGCACGATGGAGATCATCGTCGGTGGAAATGACCATCGTTTAAGGATTTTGGCGCCAATCTCAGCGTGGTCAATGCCAAACATGCTTCGCTCCACCTGCTCGAAAGATACGTCATTGAGGGATTCCTGATCCATCTGGAGAATATCGGCCTCCACATAGCGTCCCAGAACCATTTTTCCGATATCGTGAAGCAGCGCAGCGGTGAACACTTCGTCCGGAACGGACAATTTCAGCAATTTGACCAGTGTCTCGGTAGCAACGGACACCGCTACGGAGTGTCGCCACAAATCTCCGGCCGGTAAATCGTAACCCTGAACAGGTTTGTCAATGATCGCGCTGACACAGGATGTCAGAACGATCTGAATGAGTTTTTTCCATCCCAGCAGCAGAATGGCCTGACGAATGGAGCCTATCTTCGTGGGCAGGCCAAAATAGGCTGAATTGGTCATCTTCAAAATATTCGCTGTCAGACCGGGTTCATACCGCAGCACCTGCTCGACCTGCCCCGTGGCGGCATTTTCGTCTTTCAACAGTGACAGGAGCTTCAATGCAGCCGCAGGCATACTGGGAAAAGACTTCACATCGTCCAATATCAGATTCAGTTCTTTCTGGTTCACAGTTCTCTTTTAACTCCTTTGCTGCTGATCACGACCTGGCCTGTGGATAAATCGAAATACACTGTACGACTGGCAGTGCCGCCGACATCTTCGGCTTCAAGCAAAATGTTATTTTTCCAGAGCAGCTTTTTCAACACCGTATAGTTGCGTTCACCGATTTTAAACATTTCGCTGTTGCCCAGAGGCTGGCCGCACCCTGCCGCCTTGACCACCATCCTGGATTTTTGGGCCCCAAGATCATACAGGGTCTTGAAGAGATCGGGAACCCCCGTATCCACGAACATATAGGGATTTTCTTCCGCTTTCTGAGGATTGATTTTAGAAAGCGGAAGCATGGCATGAAGCAACCCCCCCACCCGGGCGCCGGGATCATAGACCATCAGTCCCAGACAGCTTCCCAGAGCATGGGTTACGATCATGTCTCCTTTGCAACCTGTCTTCATATCCCCTACGAGTACGACATGATTCATTGTTACCTGTCTGTATTTTTGGGTGTCATCGGTTGATAATGGCGATACTGAAACCATGGCGACTGCACCGCCATCCGTATCGTGGCTTTTCCCGGCGCATCATTGGTTCAATTACAGCAGATGCAGTGCCGAACCACGGTGTTCGCTGTGTTTTCGGGTTCTACTTTTTATAAGTGGCAGGCCTGATATACTTGAATTTATGGGTAATAGACGACAGACCTTCGGAATGCCCCACAAAAAGATAACCGCCCGGTTCCAGGATTTCCCAGAAGCGATTGATCAGATGCTGCTGGGTGTCCCGGTCAAAATAGATCATTACATTACGACAAAAAATAATGTTGAAAGGCCCTTTCATCGGCCAGGCATTCATCAGGTTCAGGTTCCCCAGCCGCACCAGGGCGCGAATGCCTGGATGCACCTGATAGGTATCTCCGGGAGATGCCATTCGGACAAAATACTTCTGAAAACAGGCTGGTGGAACATCTTTCAGCACGTCTTTAGAATATA
>JAJYBO010000051.1 GCA_021778975.1 Deltaproteobacteria bacterium | reverse complement strand
CGAAATATACCGGATAGATGGCCTCACCGCCCTTAATCAGCCCGTCAATCATCAAAAGCTCCGGAACAATGTCAACAGCGCCGCCCGTATGCCCCCCCAGCCCTTTGAGGTTGGCGTATGCCGTAAAAAAAACGATGCTGTCTCGGACCATGCGGATGTTCCGGGTCAGCAGTTCCTTTTGCGCCGGAAGCAGTTGCGGTTCGCGAAGCGAAAGATGTACAGGCGTATAGTGGTCAATATTCAAATCTGCGGGAAAATTCATGAGATAATCCTTCTATCGTGAAAAAATAAAGCAGTGTCTTTAAGAGATACAGGTTGAACCTGTAACCGTGAATGATGTCATCTGGAAAAAAAGAAAACCGACATACTGTGTCTATAGCGTTGTCAGGCCGTATCCCGTTTGATCAGGAAAATAGAATCCTCGACGGAACGGGTTTGTGCTGTTTTCTGGTTGCTGGCATCCAGCGTGTTGAAAACGAAATGATCGAAACGGACAAGTGCAGCATCGTGGCTCGACGGCAGGCTTTCCGAAGCCGAAAAGGAATGGGTCAGAGAATCGAGACGGGTTATCCGCTGAACAATATCAACCGCTATTTTATCAACCAGCGCTCTGCGCTGAACTTCCCGCGCCATCTGAATTTCGGCCAGATGCCCGACTTCGGATGGCAGCCCGACTTCGGCCAAACATGCCTTGAAAAGTTGAGAACTGTATGTGTTGAGTACATTATGAATCTGATATGTGGGAATCTGCATTGCCCGTCGCCTCGATATAGGTATGGCCCATCAGCCGTTTTGTTGAATCCATCTCTGGATGAACTTTATATGACTTTCAAAAGCGATTGCCGGCAAGCTGTCAGGTGAAAAATAGGCCGCATCCGATGCATCGTCGCCGGGTATCAGTTGCCCCTCGCATCGGGTAACCCCGTACCCCACCAGCAACACCGTTTCGTACAAACTGCTGGGGTGCGCCGTAACGCCTATCAACATCTGGATATGACCCGTCAATCCTGTTTCTTCACGCAGCTCGCGCAGCGCCGCGTCTTCCGGATATTCTCCGATTTCTATAAACCCGCCCGGCAGACACCATAGCCCTTTATGAGGTTCAACACTGCGCTCAACCAGAAGAATTTGCCGCTGAGCATTTACGACAACTGTACAGGTAGCCGGCACCGGATTTTCGTATATCGGCTGATTGCACTGGCCGCAAAACAACCGATCCCGGTTTTCATGGTGCTTCCTGCCAAGCCTGAACCCGCAATATGGACAGAATAATTTGGTCTGCATGATATTTCGATATGCTCAACTTGCCTACGAACTTTTTACAAAGCCGTTCGAAATTAGATTTTTTACAATGAATACACGCTTTATATAGAAAGTAGCCGCCGTTGTGTCAAGTAAAAACCCGGACAGAGACACATCTTGACCGTCCGATCCCCCACAGAATGATATGCGCGACATACCGGATTACGGACATATGAAAATACTTTGAATGACGACTCATTCATTAAAATTTGCAACCACCAGATCAATCTGATATATTTTCCTTGACTATCAAAGCCATGTTTTGATAAATGAATGAATATTCATTCATGATTAAGTTTTACACGCTGTATCGTGATTTACGGCGGGATGAGGGCAAAGGCGTCTTCAGGATGCTGCTGTCGAGGAGGCTACCATCAGTATCAAAGACAAAAATAATGACAAATACCATCGGATACTCGAAGCCGCTGTCATGGTATTTGCGGAACAGGGATTTTATCAATCCACAATTTCCCAGATCGCCAGGGAAGCCGGCGTCGCGGATGGCACAATTTATCTGTATTTCAAGAACAAGGATGATATCCTGGTTCAATTTTTCACTTACAAGGCCAAGCAGGTATTCGACTTGTTCCGTGAAGAAGTGGCGACGGCGGACGGCGCTATCGAAAAACTCAAAAATCTGGTCCGTCGCCATCTGGATGAGTTTCAGCGCGACAAGAACATGGCCATCGTTTATCAGGCGGAAACGCATCAGAACAGCCGGTCCGCCGAGCCTCAAATTCGAGAAATGTCCAAGATGTATCTGGACATCGTATCCGAAATCGTGGAACAGGGGCAGGCGGACGGCACCATGCGAAAGGACCTCTACCTCAGTCTGGTCAAGCGGTTCATCCTGGGCGCTGTGGATGAAACCATCAACAACTGGCTTCATTCCGGCGGCAAGTACGATTTAAGATCCATGGCGGATCCGCTAATTGATCTGTTTATCAGAGGTATCGGCAATAACAACGTAAACAATTCATGACAGCTTTTTGAGGCCCCCCATCAACTATACCCACACACCCATAAGGAGATAAAAATCATGGCGCAACCTATTGCAGATCGCAGAGATGTAGATTTTGTTCTGTATGAGCAGCTTCACGTCGAAGAACTCAGCAAACATGAAAAATTCGCGGATTTCAACAAGAAAACCGTTGACCTGATCGTTACCGAAGCCAGAAACCTGGCCATCAAAGAAATCCTCCCCACTCAGAAAATCGGAGATGAAGAGGGCTGTAAATTAGAAAACGGCGTGGTGACCGTGCCTGAAAGTTTTCATCGTATCTATGATCTGGTTCGCGAGGGCGAGTGGGTGGCAATGCCGGAAGATCCGGAATGGGGCGGTCAGGGAATGCCGAGAACCGTCTCCCTGGCGGCCGGAGATTATCTGGTCGGCGGCAACTTCGCTTTTATGATGTATCCTGGCCTGACCCACGGCGCCGGTAAATTGGTCGAGGAATTCGGCACCGAAAAGCAGAAAAAGCTTTTCCTCAAAAAAATGTACACCGGCGAATGGTCGGGCACCATGCTTCTGACCGAACCTGAAGCCGGGTCGGACGTCGGCGCGCTGACCACAACGGCCGTCAAGAACGACGACGGCACCTACTCCATCACCGGCGGCAAGATATTTATCTCCGGCGGCGAGCATAACCTGGTCGAAAACATCATTCACCCGGTTCTGGCCAGAATTGTGGGCGCCCCCGCCGGCACCAAGGGGATATCCCTGTTTCTCGTACCGAAAATATGGGTCAACGACGACGGCAGTCTGGGCGAATTCAACGACGTTGTCTGCACCGGCATCGAAGAAAAAATGGGCATCCACGGCAACGCCACATGCTCTTTGACCCTGGGGGGCAAGGGAAAATGCCGGGGAACGCTTCTGGGTGAAGAAAACAAGGGCATGAAAGCCATGTTTTTGATGATGAATGAAGCCCGCCTCCTGGTGGGGCTTCAGGGGTTCACCTGCGCGTCTTCCGCATACTCTTATGCGCTTGCTTACGCCAAAGAAAGAAAACAGGGCAAGAACCTGCTTCAGTCCATGAACGAAAATGCGCCGTCCGTACCCATCATCCAGCATCCGGATGTCCGGCGTCAGCTTCTCATCATGAAATCTTACGTGGAAGGCATGAGAAGCATTCTGTACTATGTGGGCATGTGTTCAGACAAAATTGAAACCACGACCGATGAAAATGAAAAAGCCAGGTATCAGGGATTGATCGAAATCCTGACACCCATCGCCAAGGGGTATATCACGGACAAGGCCTTCGAGGTTTGCAGCCACGGCGTCCAGGTCTATGGCGGGTATGGTTTCATCAAGGAATTTCCGATGGAACAATTGCTGCGCGACTGCCGCATCACCATGATCTATGAAGGCACCAACGGCATTCAGGCCATGGATTTACTGGGCAGAAAACTGGGGATGAAAAAAGGCAAGCCGGTCATGGATCTGTTCGGTGAAATGCAGAAAACCATCGCCGCCGCCAAAGGCGTCTCCGGTCTGGAAGAATTTGCGGCAAAAGTGGAAGGCGCCGTCAACAAACTTGGAGAAGTCGCCATGCACCTGGGGGCGACCGCCATGTCTCCGCAGGTCATGAAAGCCTTTGCCAACGCCCATCCGTTCCTTGAAGTTTCCGGTGATGTGGTGATGGCCTGGATGCTGCTCTGGAGAGCGTCCATCGCCGCGCAGCAGCTCGAAAAACTGGCCGGAAGCCTTGATCCGGAAGCCCGCAGAGCCGCCGCCGAAAAAAATAAAAACGCGGCGTTCTATGAGGGTCAGCTCCGGAGCGCCGAATATTTTATCAAATCCGTTCTTCCGGTAACCTACGGAAAAATGAAGGCGATCATGGAAACATGCAGCGCAGCGGTGGATATTCCGGAAGTATCGTTCGGCGGATGATAGATGTAAATTGAAGTCCGATCCGGGTGGACAAACCGCCCGGATTTTTTTGAGACCTGAATAAAAAAGGGGCGATTTTCGGATCGCCCCTTTTTCGTTTTGGGGGTTTTCTACATTTTCTTCAGGGTTTCCGCCCGCAAATCCTTCTTCAGCACCTTGCCGACGTTGGTCTTGGGCAATTCATCCCGAAATTCGATGCTGGTCGGCAATTTATATGCGGCCAGATATCCCTTGCAGTAGTCAATCAGCTCTTTTTCCGTGGCGGTTTCGCCGGGCTTCAGAACAACGAACACCTTGACGCATTCTCCGCGTGTCGGATGCGGTACGCCAATCGCCGTGGCTTCCTGCACCTTGGGATTGGCGAAGAAGACTTCCTCGATGTCCCGCGGATACACGTTATAACCGCCGCTGATAATCATGTCTTTTTTGCGATCCACGATAAAGAAAAAACCGTCCTTATCCATCATGGCGATATCGCCGGTGTGAAGCCATCCATCCACGATTGTCTGAGCGGTTTCTTCCGGTTTTCCCAGATAGCCCTGCATCACCTGAGGCCCTCGCACGATCATTTCTCCCGGTTCCCCCACAGACATTTCCGTAACGCCGTCGGACAAATCCACGATTTTAGCCTGGGTGTTGGGAATGGGAAGGCCGATACTGCCTACCTTACGGTTGTTCTGTGAAAATGGATTGACATGCGTCACCGGCGTGGACTCCGTCATGCCGAAGCCTTCCACGATCACCGAACCGGTCTTTTTTTCAAAATCTCGAATGACTTCGACTGGCAGCGGCGCGCTGCCGGAAAAACAGCCCTTGATGGAAGACATATCGGTTTTGTGAATCAGCGGATGGTTCAACATGCCGATATACATCGTCGGCACCAGCGGGGCGAATGTGGGCCTGTATTTGCCGATGGTTTCCAGAAGCGGTTGCGACTGGGGCTTGGGCACCAGAATATCCGCCCAGCCCATATATATCGCCAGATTCATGGCGACAGACAGACCGAATACATGGAAAAACGGCAGCGCGCCCAGCATGGCTTCCTCGCCTTTATTGAACCCCGGAAACCAGGCTTCCAACTGTTGCACCTGACAGCTCAGATTGGCGTGGGTGAGTATAACGCCTTTGGATACGCCGGTGGTGCCGCCGGTGTATTGATACATGGCGACATCGTCAAAAGAAAGTGTACATCGGGGAGGCGCCGGTCTGGACGTCGCCAGAAGCGGCTTCCATTTATGGACGTTTGGTGCGGTTTTGACATCCGCGGCCAGCTTTTTTTTCTTGGCGACCAGCGGAAACAACAGGTTTTGAGGAAATGGCAGGTAATCGCCGATGGAGGTATATACAATGTGCCGGATACCGGTCTGCGGCCTCAGATCAATCATCCGGTTTCCCAGAAGATCGAGGGTGACAAGACATTTGGACCTGGAATCGTTGAACTGATGAAGCAATTCCCGATCCGAATACAGGGGGTTGTTCATTACCGCAATGGCGCCGATCTTGAGTGTGGCGTAATAGGCGACCACACAGGGAATGGTGTTGGGCAGCAAAATAGCGACACTGTCGCCTTTTGAAATGCCAAAGGCGACCAGACAGGCGCTGAAACGATTAACCATTTCATCGAGTTCGCGAAAGTTGATCTTATACCCCTGAAACAGAAGCGCCGTGTTATTTGGAAACGTTCGGGCGGAACGCTCTAAAAACTCCGGCAGACAGGTCTTTTCAAATGTTACCGTTTCCGGAATTCCTTTGGCATAGGAATTCAACCAGGGTTTATCGGTATAACCGACAGATGTTGTCACATGCACCTCCTTATTGAAACCAGTTGCAATAAAAGAAAAAAATAGCGGCCACCCACCCAAATTGCAGGTTGAAACTTGACGGCTTCGTAAAAAGTCCGGATGCTGCGTTGCGCTGCATCCTTCGTCGTTGCGGCGCACCATAAGTACGCCTCACGCCTTGCGGATTTGCGCGCCTTGCCTGCGGCCTTTTTACAAAGCCGTCTGAAATTTGACTTTTTACAAAGGCATCAAACTTTCAGGCGGCCTTACTTTATGATTGAAATACGCATCAATATCGGATAAGGACAATCATTTAAAAAATATTTTTACGGGGCAATACATGGTTTTTATGGTTTTAGCAGTGTTATTTCAGGCAGATAAACATTATTTTCAGCATGATGCCTGCGCTGATTTTAAAATTTTGCTTGACGGAAATGAATTTGTTGTCTAAATGAATGAACACTCATTCATTATTAAGTTTCAAAAAAATACGGCCAGAGCCGTTTGTTGATTGACTTCTTTATTAATAATACAATTGAAGGGAGAAAGAAAGTAAAAAATGGAAACCGCTCTAATCTCTCCAGCCAATGCCTGGCTTTTCGGATTTATTCCAACGATGATTTTTTCGGTACTCATCCCGGTGATCGGGGTGGCGTGTTTCACGTACATTATCGCCAGGCGGGCGGCGCCGTTAGTACGCGCCCGGCACGACCCTCGTTTGAACCATATCGGGGAGCGGCTGATGGCCATGCTGAAATATGCCATCGGTCAATACCGTCAGCCCCGATACATGATGGCGGGCGTCATCCACATTACGCTGTTTGCAGGTTTCATGATTCTGTCGCTGCGCTCCATCACCCTGGTGATTCTGGGCATGCACAGCGGATTCGTCTTGCCGGGCCTGGGCGGGGTCACCGGCCAGATATACAGCGTTCTGAAAGATATCGCGGCGACATTCGTTCTGGCGGCCTGTGTCGTGGGAATGGTGCGACGGGGAATCTTCCGCCCGGAACGCTACGATGTCCCCAAACGCTACGGCAAGGATCACACGTCAGAAGCGGTATTTGTGCTGGGTCTGATAACAACGCTCGTGACCTGCGACATGATTTTTGAAGGCGCCCAGGTCGCCGCCCAATTGCAGAAAGGGCTTCACCCCGAGTTCCTGCTTCCCGGAATGGGGTCATGGCTGGCGGCCAGCCTGCTGAGCGGCAGCAGCCTGGTGACATTGCAGCGGCTGCATCTGGCGGCGTTTTATCTGCACGACATGGTGTTTTTCTTCTTTCTGTGTTTTCTGCCGATGGGAAAACACTTTCACGTCATCACCTCGATTCCCAATGTCTTTTTCATGAAACTCCGCAAGGGCGCCATCAAGCCGGTGGAGTGGGGCGTTGATGAGACGAAACTGGATGAGCTGAAATCCTTCGGCGTCAAAAAATTCGAGGACTTCACCTGGAAGCACATGCTTGATTTTTATTCCTGCGCCGACTGCGGAAGATGTTCGGATCAGTGTCCGGCCAACGCCGTGAAACGTCCGTTGTCTCCCCGGTTCATTTCCATCAAATGCAGGGATTATGCCTTTAAAAACTACCCGATCCGCGGGGAAATGACACCCAAGGACGAACCGCTGATCGGTGCGATCCTGAGCGAAGATGAAATCTGGTCCTGCACCACCTGCGGCGCCTGCGAGGCGGAATGTCCGATTTTTCTTGAATATATTGATAAGATCGTGGATTTGCGGAGAGGCATGGTGGATGAAGGCATGGTGCCGCAGTCGCTTCAGAAACCGTTGAAAGCCATCGAGAAACGGGGAAATCCCTGGGGCAAGATGGAAAAGAAGCGCTCCGAATGGACCAAGTCTCTGCCGGAAACCTGTAACGTCAAACTTTTTGAAAACGGAGACGAAGCCGAAACGCTGTATTTTGTGGACAGTATTTCCTCGTATGACGACCGGATGCAGAACATCGCCCGCGCCACCGCATGCATTCTGAGCGCGGCCGGCGAGGATTTCGGCATCCTGGGCAAGGATGAAAAAGACAGCGGCAACGAGGTCCGGCGATTTGGTGAGGAAATGCTCTATCAGGACATCAAAGCCCACAACACCGAAGCCATTCTGGATACCAACGTCAAAAAGATCGTCACCGCGGACCCGCACGCATTCAATACGCTGAAAAATG
Organism: Deltaproteobacteria bacterium; assembly: GCA_021778975.1. Lineage (GTDB taxonomy): Bacteria > Desulfobacterota > Desulfobacteria > Desulfobacterales > Desulfatirhabdiaceae > RAAP-1. The sequence goes on along the minus strand of JAJYBO010000051.1, from coordinate 5,612 downwards.
AATACACGGGGCTGCCGCCGGTCGAACATATCAGTCAGACCATCGTTCGGAATATCAGGGCCGGAAAAATCCGTCTGAAACCCGCTGAAGACGACGGCAAGATTTACACCTATCACGACCCCTGCTACCTCGGAAGACATAACGGCGTTTATGAAGACCCCCGTCAAGCGCTGGACGCCATTGCCGGCCTGCACCGGGTGGACATGCTGAAAAGCCGGGATCGGTCTTTCTGCTGCGGCGGCGGCGGTCTGATGCTGTTCTACGAACCTGAAGAAGAACAGCGGATGGGCGTGCTGCGGGTCAAAATGGCGCTGAAGGCCGGCGCCAATGTGATTGTCACCGCCTGCCCGTTCTGTCTTGTGAACATGGAAGACGCCATCAAGGTGAGCGGTCTGGAGGGTAAGATGGAGGCCATTGATCTGTCCGAACTCATTCAGCGCCATCTGGAAACGGCGTGATCTGAAGCCGGAAGCAGGCTCCGGACAAGTTGGGTGAAGTCCTGCAACAGTCGAGAAAAACAGACGGCGTTGTGAAAATTGAAGATATGGCTACCCGAATTTGAACAAGGCCGTCGGCTTTTTATCATCATCAGCTTATAAGGTGGAGGAACGCATGGAAATTTTGGTATGTGTGAAACGAGTACCGGATACCGCTGAAAACGAGATCGTGGTGAACGGCAAAGGTACGGATATCGAACGCGGCGACCTGGTTTATTCGGTCAACGAGTGGGATAATTACGCGGTGGAAGAAGCCATTCAGATCCGCGATCGGGTCGGCGGCAGTGTGACGGTGGTCACTGTCGGCGATGGAGATTCCGAAGAGATTCTGCGCCGGGAAATGGCGATGGGCGCCGACAAGGGTATTCTTTTGTCCGATGACGCCTTCAACGGCTCCGATGGCAGGGGAATCGCCTCAATCCTGAAATCTGAAATCGAAAAAGGCAAGTACGATCTGATTCTGACCGGCGCCCAGGCGGATGACGGAGCGGCGCAGGTGGGGGGTATGCTGGCGGCCATGCTGGACATGCCCTATGCGTCTTTGGTGAACAAGATCGAAACCGGAAGCGGCAATACCATCGGAATCGGCCGTGAGATCGAAGGCGGCAACCAGGAAATGAGCGAAATTGATCTGCCCTGCGTGCTGTCCATCCAGACCGGTATCAACGAACCCCGGTATGTCGGTATCCGCGGCATCCGCAAAGTGGCTTCCGTTGAAATTCCGGTTCATGGCGCAGGCGATCTGGGCATTGCCGCCGGTTCTGTCGGCGCCGCCGGCGCCAAAGTGAAACGGGTGGATTATTTTGTGCCGCCCGCTGGTGAAGGCGCGGAAATTCTTGAAGGCAGCTCCGATGAAATTGCTGAAAAACTGATTGAACTCTTGAAGTCCAAAGGAGGGATAAAATAATGACCCAGCCGATTTTTGCATACATTACCCACAAAAATGGCGTCGCCGATGATTCAGCGCTGGAACTGATCGTGGCGGCCAAAAAAATTGATCCGTCGGCGCCCGTAACGGCAATCGTCTGCGGCGACGGTGCGGAACTGGATGCCGTCTGCACGGCCATGGCCGCTGTATATCCGGAAGTCTGGAAAGTATCCAGCCCCGCCCTGGCCTATCCCAATGCAGAAGTCGTCCGGGGCGTTCTGGTCAATCTGCTGCCGGCCGGCGCCGTTACACTGGCGCCGCATGACACGTTCGGGATGGACCTGTCCCCCGGCCTGTCCGTCAAACTCAATGCCGCGTTCGTGCCTGATGTCGTGGGCATTGAAGGCGTTGACGGCGTTACCCTGAAAGCGGTGCGTCAGGAATTCGGCGGGCAGGTCAGCACGCATATTCACTGCGATATGGCCTCCGGTGTCGTTCTGAATATCCGCTCCGGCGTTTTTCAAGCCGATGACAGCAAGGCGTCCGGCGCGGTTGTGGACAAATCCGGTCAGGCGGGCGACTGCAAAGCCAAACGCCGGTTTATCGAAGTGGTCGCCGCGGAAGTCGGCGATGTGGATATCACCAAATCGGATGTGCTGGTGTCTGTCGGCCGTGGTATCGAAGAGCAGGAAAACATTTCCATTGCGCAGGAACTGGCCGATGCCATCGGCGCGGTGGTGTCCTGCTCCAGACCGATCGTGGACGCCAAATGGCTGGAAAAAGCCCGCCAGGTCGGCACCTCCGGCAAGACGGTCAAACCCAAGGTCTATATTGCGCTGGGCATCAGCGGTTCCTTCCAGCACATGGGCGGTCTCAAGGGAAATCCCTTCATCGTCGCCATCAACAAGAATTCAAAGGCTCCGATTTTTCAGGTGGCCGATATCGGCGTCGTTCTGGATCTGCTGGAATTCGTGCCTGAACTGACGGAAAAGATCAAAGAAATGAAATAGCCAGTTGATAGCGGGCCAGTTCGTTTTCTCTGTTATTTTTTTATCATATTGTTTTTATCCGTCAGCCGGTTGCTCGATGATCTATCGGACAACCGGCTGACGGGAACACCACGTCATGCCACTTCTCTCTTCCTCCGTACAGGCCCCCTGACAGATATCAAAGGCACAAATCGCTATCGCTTGACACTTTAAGACAGTTCACGATAGTATAGGAAGGTTCTACAAGGAAAAATCAATACTACAAAGAGGTTATCCATGACAATTATGTCCGGCGGCAAAATATTGGTTTCCGCTTTGGGCCGTCAGACCTTAGCCCCCATTCGCAATCTGGGAAAACTGGGAACGTTTTTTTTCTGGGGCGTGGTCAACATTTTTACGCTGCCGTTTCAGTTTTTCAAGGTTATCGAGCAGGTATGTTTCATTGGCGCCAAATCGGTTTTTGTCATCACACTGACCGGCGCTTTCACCGGTATGGTGCTGGGGCTTCAGGGATATTATGCGCTGACCAAGTTTGGCTCGGAGGGGATGCTGGGGTCGGCGGTGGCGCTGTCGCTCATCCGTGAGATGGGGCCGGTGCTGACGGCCGTCATGGTGATTGGCAGAGCCGGATCGGCCATGGCCGCCGAAATCGGTATCATGCGCATTTCCGAGCAGATTGACGCCCTCGAAACCATGAGCATAGACCCGGTCCGCTTTCTGGTCAGCCCCCGAATTGCCGCTGCGGTTATCAGCTTTCCTTTACTGACCGCTCTTTTCGATGTCATTGGGATTATCGGCGGCTATATAACGGGTTCCGTACTTTTAGGCATCAACTCCGGCGTTTATTTTGCACGGGTCGAATCGAGCGTTCTGATGAAAGATGTGTCCGGAGGCTTTATCAAGGCGGTCGTTTTCGCCCTGGTGGTGGTGGCGATCTGCTGTTTTCAGGGGTTTTACACCCATCTCAGAAAAGAAGGCTTCGGGTCCAAGGGCGTCAGTCTTTCCACGACATCGGCGGTGGTGACTTCCTGCGTTTTAGTGCTGATCACCGATTATGTACTGACATCCATCCTGCTGTAAGGGTTTATCATGACAACGCCTCTGATTCAACTGCAAGACATTCATAAGACCTTCGGCTCCAACCCGGTGTTAAATGGCGTCAACCTGAACATCTATCGGGGGGAAATCACAACGATTATCGGCAAGAGCGGCGGTGGCAAGAGCGTGCTGCTCAAGCATATCATCGGGCTGCTCGAACCGGATTCCGGTGAAATCTTGCTGGACGGCCGACCGCTGTCCACCATGAAAAAATCCGAACGCAAAGCCATGAAACAGAAATTCAGTTATATGTTTCAGGGTAACGCGCTGTTTGATTCACTGAATGTATATGAAAACGTGGCCTTACCGTTGAAAGAAAAAACATCGCTTCCGGAACGGGAAATCCGCAAACGGGCCGGCGAAAAAATGGCGCAATTAGATATTGCCGGCATTGGCGACCGTTATCCGTCAGAGATTTCCGGGGGTATGAAAAAACGGGTGGCGCTGGCCAGAGCGCTTATCACCAGCCCGGAAATCATTCTGTTCGATGAACCGACCACAGGTCTCGATCCCATCCGCAAAAATGCGGTGCATGGCATGATATCCGATTATCAGAAAAAATTCGGGTTCACCGGCGTTGTGGTCAGCCATGAAATCCCGGATATTTTTTACATCTCCCAGCGGATTGCCATGCTGAACAATGGCAGTATTATATTCGAAGGAAGTCCGGATGCAATTCAACAGGCGGAAGCGCCAGATATCCGGAACTTTATCTACGGCATGGAAAATCGCCGGAGCGGGTTCAACGGCGCTGCCCATCAAACCTATGTCGAACAGCGATTCAATCAGGAAAAATTTCGACTGTGCGACCATAACATCACGTTTTCGTTGATTATCTTCACTCTGGAAAATTTCAGTGAAATCACCGAACATGCGGATCACATGGCCGGGCAGACCGTGTTGACAAATTTGACGGAGTACATCCGCCGGCAGATCAACATTACGGATTCCTGTTCCCGATGCGGGCTGAACAAAATCGCCCTGCTCCTGTCCAACACGGATATCGAACACGCCCGCGCTTTTTGCCAGCGATTATCCAAAGAAATCAAGGGGAGCGACCTGCTGGATATCAAGCCCTACCCCGGCTTCTATTTTTCATTGCGGGCGGGTTTTGCACAGGCGACGCGAGATTCCAGGCTGGAAGCGCTCATGGAACAGGCGGAGTCCACCTCGAACCCATTTTATACATTCAATATTTGCTGATAGTTGTGGAGGCGTTGCGGTATGCGGAAATCATCTCTTGAAATGTCTGTCGGTATTTTCATGCTGATCGGAATCATCTGCGTCGGATATTTAACCATCAAACTCGGCAGAATGGAACTGCTGGGAAACGATTATTATGAACTCAAGGCTCTGTTCAAATCGGTCAACGGCGTAAAGCCCGGCACCCAGATTGAGATCGCCGGGGTTCCGGTCGGTCAGGTGGGAAGCATTCAACTGGATCAGAAGCGTGAAATGGCGCTGGTGTGGCTGAAGATCAAAAAAGGCGTCGTATTGACAGACGATGTAATCGCCTCTGTCAAAACATCCGGGTTGATTGGGGATCGCTACATCAAGCTGACGCCCGGTGGTTCGGACAAGGTGCTGAAATCTGGCGATCAGATTACCGACACCGAACCTCCGGTGGATATCGAAGATCTGATCAGCAAATATGTATTCGGAAGCGTCTGATATTTCTGATTGATTTGCATGACAGGATCATGAAGAAGAGGTGATTATGAGTTTATACGATCAAGACTTTTATCAGTGGACACAGGAACAGGCGGGGCTAAGGCTGGAGCGCTGGCGCAACGGGATAATCTGATAGGGGAAAGGCCAGAAAGCCGTGAAATCAGGTTCTTGCTTCGGGACAACCCCAGCCTGAAACGTATCATATTTGAATCGGAAAACTTTGTCTATGCTGATTCAGTGGAAGCTGCATCGGTTGAAACCGGCATAGACAAAACCGCGTTTCCTGAAACCTGCCCATACAGTATCGAACAAATTATGGGAGAAGAAAACTGGCAAAGCGCCTCTATGCGACGCTGGAGACGATAGGAGCAGCCACAGGAGGCTACCCCTTCTTTTTCTACATCTGGTTAGGCAAACGGCAAAATATAATACTTCAATAATGGGTGCGAATCTGTTATATGACTGTGCATGAAACTAAAACTTACTCCA
>JAJYBO010000050.1 GCA_021778975.1 Deltaproteobacteria bacterium | reverse complement strand
TATCCTGAAAATACTGAAGATTTTTTCTGGCAGCCTTGTGATTTTATACGCCTTTGTGATTCTCCTTGACTTTGAATATATTTTATGTCCAATAGAGCACAGGCCGTATCTACAGCCTTGATATTGTCTGCTTCTGATTTTGTCATAACCATAGAGAACAGGGGGGAACTTTTATGATCAAAAAATTATGCGTGTTATTTTTGTTGCTGACGCTGATTGTTGTCGGCGCTGCATCCGCGGATGTGGTCACACTGGACAGGGCGCAAAATGTGGCGCAAAACTGGCTTACAGACATCGTGCATACTTACGGCTCCTGGGGCGGGTCCGCATCGCCCGTCATTTCGGGGGTAGAACCGTTTACCTATAACGGGACGACGGTGGGGTTCAATTTTACGGTCAGTCCTCAGGGCCATATCCTGGTATCGGCGCGTGACGACATGCCCGCCGTGAAACTCTATTCCGAAACCTCCACACTCGATTCGCGAACGGAAGATTTTCAGGATCAGATCACCTGGATTTCAAAAGAACTCTATCAGGTCGGACAGGCCATTGATACACACGGTGTCGAAGCCGCCGCCGCCGATCCTGTGCAAAACCCTGACCGGAAACTCTGGACGCTGCTGGACAAGAACACCGAATCTTTCAACGCGGCAACAGAGGCCGGCGCTGCCCCTGCGGAAGCGACCTCCTACGGCCCGCTGCTGACCTCGACATGGGCGCAGAGCGACCCGTATAACCAGCAGTGTCCGCTGGATTCTCAGAATCGCCGTACGCTTACCGGATGCGTGGCGACCGCTGCCTCTCAGATCATGAAGTACTGGAAGTATCCCGCCACCGGCCAGGGGGCTGTTTCGTATGTGTGGAACAACGGCGCCGCCAATGTCACGTTGAGCCGTGATTTTTCAACCCGGACATATGACTGGACCAATATGCCCGACAGCGCTACCGGTTCCAGCACGACCGCCCAGCAGAACGCGGTTGCATTGTTGTGCGCGGATGTGGGCATCGCATTCCAGATGGATTATGGTTACAGTTCTTCCGGTGCTTCGACGAGCTATGCGCCTTATGTCTTTACGAACTATTTCAAATACAAAAACACGGCCGCCTGGGTCAATCGCACCAGTTATACCAGCGCCAGCGCCTGGATGCAGGTTTTTAAAAACGAGGTGCAGGCGGGCAGACCGTCGCAGCTTCGGATCAATGATCCTGATCCTGTCAATGGCGGCGGTCATTCGGTGGTCGTGGATGGGTATCGGGATTCCCCCGCGGAAACGGTTCACATCAACATGGGATGGAGCGGCAGCTATGATGGATGGTACACCCCGGACAGTTTCGTTACAGGGAGCAGTCATTGGACAGATACCAACTATCAGGGCGCGGCCATTGGCATTCAGCCCGAAAGCAGCAGCCTGACCATCACCGCCAGTGCCGGAACAGGCGGCTCCATCAGCCCCAGCGGCGCGGTGTCCGTCAGTTACGGCGGCAGTCAGATCTTCACCATTACTCCCGACGCCGGCTATACCGTGGCGGATGTCCGCGTGGACGGTGCATCTGTGGGTGCGGTGCTCACCTATACCTTCAGCAATGTCACCACATCCCGCACAATCAGCGCCACTTTCTCGTCTTCTGGCGCTCAGTGTACGCCGGATATCAAGGTCAATGGCCAGAGTGCATCGGTAACGGTATCGGTCGGGGCGCCTGTTTCCGTTACCGCCAGCCTGTCACCGGGAGACCAGATGGGGAAAAATGCGGACTGGTGGGTCGCCCTTTTCAACGTTTCAAAAAATAGCTGGTCTTCACTAACTACCGGGGGCTGGGTGCCCGGAATCTATTCCATTCTTCAATGGCCGCTGACAACCATACCCCCTGTGGTGATTTTCAATGGTTATTTCACGACCGCGGGAGATTATGCTTTTTATTTCGCCGTGGATACGACCCCCAATGGTATTCTCGATACGCCTCTTTACTATCAAGGGGTTCAGGTGCATGTGACGCCATAGGGTGACGGTTCTTTGAGTGTTTTCGCCCACCTTCTGACATGGAAGGTGGGCGGTCAAGTGGATGTTTCCATCCCCAGAATTGCCTGTATCTCCGACAGATACTGGGCGGAGCTGTTCAGATAAAAGGCAAGCCCCGACGAAAAATTTTTGCCGATAATGCCGTCAACAAACATCATGCTGATGTCCCTCTGTCTGCCAAGAAGCCGCAGTACGCTCAGCAGTATCTGACGTTCTTCCGCGGAAAGTGTTTTGGCCAGCATTTTCAAAGCGGTGCGGCCCCTGGGCTGGTAATCCCAAAAATACAGAAGATCCAGCGCGTGAATAATCATGATTCGCTGAAGTTCTCTGGCGTCTCCGGACAGGGGGCGCCTCATGATTTCGAGTACCTCCATCACATTTTTTTCCGGAAACAGCATTTCCAGGCTGGCGTAGATTTCCAGGATTTTGTTCAGTTTGTCCTGATAATCACGAATTCGCGAATGGATGTTCTGATAGCGATCCGCCGCGCCTTCGAACACACCGGCCACAAAATCCGAAGCGGCTTTTGAAATGACCGCCGCCCATTGTTGCAGAATGCCGTGAACGCCGGCAATACCCGCGGCGGAGAGCAGCCCCCCGATAACGGTATTGAAAAAAACGGCAACCGGAATTCCGACGATATTGCGGAAAAAGTTGCCAATTGTCACGGTCTTGGAAAATCCCCGAAATGCATTGTGGCCGGATGTGTAAATGCCGTTGGCCAGCGCCATGACCGTATAGACGATAACCGGATGGGTTGCCGTCGTGATTCCCATCAACCTGTCTAAAAATAGCGTTTTGACCAGCGTATCCAAAAGCGGCACTGACAGGCCGGTATAGAGCAGCGAATCGCTGATGCGCTCCCAGCTCACATAATCCCGCCATCGCAGCAGCGGCGACCGCTGCAACCCCCCGCCACCCAGAATGGACTGCACGATATTGCGAATCCCGGTGATTCCGAACCAGATGAACGCGCCGCCGAATCTGAGTACCCACCAGTCATATCGCAGAGCGAACGCCAGAAATGCCGGGATGAATCCGATAGTCATCTTCAGGATGTTCTGCGTCAGGGTGTTCATGTAATTCCAGGAAAACACGGGCTTTGCGGCTGTGGAATCCACAGGCGGGTTCAGATACAAGCCATTTCCCGCATCTTCATGAATGCCTCCCAGTGTGACGATATTGCCTGGGGTCTCCATATGCGTGGTTTGTTCCAGCGCCAGCCAGTCACCGCGGTGTTCCTGAATCAGCCAGCGAACCCCGGGAATACAGGATGCCCCGCGGTAAAGGCGACTGAATAAAAATCCGTGCATTTTTCTGGGGATATGGGTGACACGGTAGTGCGCCGTCATTCTGAAGGGGATAATCATGCGACCGGAGCCGGTATGTGCAATTTCCCGGAGCGCAGCATGGGGCAGCGAATCCATGACCGCCAGACCCATGCCGTGCATCCGCGGGGACTGACCGGTGGAATCACTTCCGATTCGGGACTTTAGAGGCGTCCCCTTGTACATCACCCGCAGCGAATGGATATCGTTCAGAATAGCCGTCAGTTTCTCGACGCGATCCATTTTGTCCGGCATGGTGGACGCGGCGACCTGATCAATGACGGTGCGGATGAGGCGCTTGAGCGTAATGACGTTGCCATCGTTGAGTGCGGCTTGAAGGCTTGAGATGTCGGCGAGATAAGTCGTTTTGCCGCTGGCGTAATCCTTTAGATTGAACGATTCCAGCCGCGTCACGATACCGTCGCAGTCATACAGGATTTCCAACACATCCGCGGGGTGCATATCCGTCAGGTTCAGGGTAATCCGATATCCGGTGTGAAGCTGCACCAGCCGCTGGATCAACTCATGCGGAAACAGCGTCAACAGCGCCGGCATTTCGGGATCGTCCTGGAATGCCAGCGTGTCCGGAATTTCTTCATGGTTCTGGTGATTGAGAAATCGCTCCAGGATCGTGTCCGAATCCAGGTCGTTCATTTCTGCAACCCCTGTTTCGATACGCGATCTGTCCTCCGGAGCGGCTGCCGCATAGTGTTCCCGCAACTCGGAAACCCTCTGGCGCAATTCCGGAAGAAGCCTGCCATGAATGAATTTGGCCAGATGCAGCAGCGAGGCCTGGCCCGGTTTGACAAAGGCCAGAAAATCCGCAGGCGTGACCGCTTCGAGGTGAGTTCCGTATGTTGCATTGATCGTGGGCAGTGACCGGCGGTTGAAGATATCGAGAATCTGCAATATCTGCTTCTGACGATATTCGGAAACCCTGTATCCTTCATCCATCAATGCGCGCACCGGCGGTTCCGCCAGAAAACAGAGAAAGGACTGGGTATCAATAAATCCCCTGGGCACCCAGATCACCTGCCGGTAACGATTGTGGAAACGAACGGCGAATTCGATGCCAATCCGCAGCTCGATGCCCATGATATCCGCGGCTTCCAGGAGTTCTGCGGCAAAGGGCGCCTGGATGTAATTGTAATACACCACCCGCAACCGGCGAATGCCCTTGAGCCAGGCATCCATAATCAGATGGGTGGCGGATTTGCGACCTTTGGTGTTCACGTCGTGAACATGGTCGTCAAAGGCCAGTTGATTCCAGGATTCCGGCATTTCCAGCAGGTGGTGGCGGCGTAATTGTCGGCGCACGATGCGAGGCTTTCCCAGCGCCGTGAGTCTGAAATCGTGGGCAAGTTGAAGCTGACGGATTTCATCGCCGCCGGCCCGCACCAGTTCTTTCATGATTTGGAGCAACGCACGGGCGGTGTTTCGGGGCATGGCGCCTTCCGATGCGTTCAGAACTTCATCCCGCAGGGCGCGCAGCGCGCCGAGCCGCTCATCTTTCTGGCCGGCCTCCAAAGATTCCAGCAGGTGAATCACCGCGTAGGCAATGCGCAGGCCCTTTGATTCAGCCATTTTTTTGATGCCATGCGGATGAAAAAATGGAAAGAACTTGCGTTTGGTATATTCCTGGCGATCCTTTCGGTTCAGCACATCGTTGACGATGGCAAGCAGCCCGTAGTCTTTTTTGTCGAACATGATGCTGGACGGTATGCGCATGGTATTCCTGATAAAATGAGTTCACCGATATCGAAACAGACTTCCTGTCAACGGTGCGATATTAGTGGTACAGGGATGCTGAAGTCAAGGATGACGGATGGACGGATAATTCTATCCGCATTGCGCTGCGAGTTGAAAAACTCTTGTTGCCAATGTTTCCAATCTGGATTATAAAACAAGAGGATAAGGAAAGCCCGCCGCATGTTTCACTGAAATCGTCATCCGCTGGTCGTTGTTTTCAAATCGCAACACTAATACAGACTTCAAGATAAACGTTCATGAACTGCCGGGACATTGCCCCCCAAGGTGTTCCTGCGCTTCCTTTGATGAAGACGATATCCGGGCGCCGGGGGCCATTACAGCACATCATGAATAAAGGAATCATCGTTGAACTTCAAGGAATTAGAACTGCCTGAAAACATTCTTACCGCCATCGAAGAAATCGGTTTCAAAATCCCGACACCGATTCAGGAAAAAGTTATCCCTCAAATTATCGCCGGGCGCAGAGATATTGTCGGTCTGGCGCAAACCGGAACCGGAAAGACCGCTGCGTACGGGCTTCCCATTCTATCCCAGACGGATATTCACGCCAGTGTCACGCAAACACTGATATTGTGTCCAACGCGGGAACTCTGTCTTCAGATTACCCGTGACATCGAAAATTTCGCCCGTCACATGCCGCGCCTTTCCGTCACCGCTGTTTACGGCGGCGCTGGCATTGTGGAGCAGATGAAAGCCACCCGCAAGGGAACGCACATCATCGTGGCGACGCCGGGCCGTCTTCTGGACCTCATCAAACGCAAGGCCGCGGATATCAGCGCTATCCGATACCTGGTGCTCGATGAAGCGGACATCATGCTCAACATGGGGTTTAAGGAAGAACTCGACGCCATCCTGGCGGCAGCGCCGGCGCAGCGTCAGACGTTGCTCTTTTCCGCCACCATGCCCGTCGAGGTTTCCAGGATTGCGGCCAGCTATATGGTTGATCCCGTTGAAATATCCATTGGCCAGAAAAACTCGGGAACCGCGGCCGTAGAACACCAGTATGTCATGGTCCATGCCAGGGACAAATATCAGACACTGAAACGTGTTGTAGATCACAATCCCGCCATTTATGGCATCATATTCTGCCGCACCCGCGCCGCGGCCCAGGAAGTCGCCGACCGCATGACGCATGATGGATATCAGGCCGAAGCCCTGCATGGCGATATGTCTCAGGCGCAGCGGGAGTTCGTCATGAGCAAATTCCGCAGCGGTCATATCCGTCTGCTGATTGCCACAGACATTGCGGCGCGGGGGCTGGACGTCAACGATCTGACGCACGTCATTCATTATGATCTGCCGGATGACCTGGAAGCTTACACGCATCGAAGCGGGCGCACCGGCAGAGCCGGTAAGACCGGAATGTCCCTGGCGATCATCAACATGAAAGAAAAATACAAGATCGAGCGGATTGAAAAATCGGTGAAACGCCGTATCTCCGCCATTCATCCCCCTGCCGGGAAGGACATTTGCCAGCAGCAGCTTTTGCACCTGATGGATAAAATTAGAACCGCGCCGGTAAACCGTCAGCGGTTAGCGCCATATCTGCCCATGGTTGTCGAAAAAATGGCGGATCTGGACAGGGAAACGCTGCTGTCTCATGTGGTTTCTCTGGAATTCAACCGAATTCTGGAGTATTACAAAGATATGCCGGATCTGGCGTCGGCTGCTCAGAAACCGACAAAGATCCCTCAGAAACCCGCTTACAAAGAAACCGGCAAGAGTATTCACAAAGAAACCGGCAAGAGTGTTCACAAGGAAACCGGCAAGACCGGATACACATATCTCGTCGTCAATATCGGCAAAAACGACCATGTGCTGCCGCCGCAATTGATTGGTCTCGTCAACCAGAGTACCCGAAACCGATATATCCGGCTGGGAAAAATTGACATCAGCGCCAATACGTCCCGAATTCAGGTCGAAAACGTCTATGTGGAAGATGTCGTCAACGCTATCTGCGGATATCGTTTCTGCGGCAAAAAACTGAGTGTGGAAAAAGAGTCGTCCCCTCGGACCAAATCCGGAAAGCGTGGGGGGCAAGGCTCAGAGGTCGGGGTTCAGAAAGCGGGAGGCAGGGTTCGAGAGTCCGGGGCAATTGCCCCCTGATTCCTGCAATATAAAGTCGTCATTGTGAGAAATGCCTGTGGTGGATATACATCATGCAGCGGATTTGGTAAATACGGATTCCAACGGCATTGCCGGTCAGACGATCCACAACTATCTGAATGATCTGGCCGATGGAACCGCGGCGCCCGGTGGGGGCAGCGCTGCGGCGCTTGCCGGCGCCTTGGCGGCGGCACTCTGCGCCATGGCCGCCAAACTGACACTGAAACGTCTGTCCGATCCGGAACTTTGTCGGCGGATGAATGATGCGGTCATGGATGCGGATACACTTGTGGATATTCTGATGTCGCTCGCCGATCAGGATGTCCACGCCTATACCCGGGTGATGGCTGCATACCGCCTGCCCGCGGACTCCGAAGACAACCGCCGAATCCGGTCAGAGGCCGTTCAGTCGGCGCTTCATACGGCGACCACCGTTCCCATGGAATTGCTGTACGCGCTTTCGGAGGCGGTGCATCCGCTGCGGATTGTGCTGGATCACGGCAACATTCACTGCCGCGACGATGTCGGTGTGGCGTTGCGGCTGCTGCGCTGCGCGGCGCAGAGCGCATCGGCCAATATCCGCGCCAATTTAAAGCAGCTTTCCGATCCTCGCATCGTTTCCGAGATTCAGAATACATATGTCGGAATATCCGATGAAGTGACAAAAAGCATGGCCGATCTGAATCGCCGATATTTCGAGGAAGATGCGCCATGACAGGGCAGGGGGCCAGACGACGCTGTGTGGGCGTCTGGGGGCTTCTGGCGCTGATTCTGGCTGTGACGGCGCCTTGTCTGGTTTTCTGTGAAGGGATTCCAAGAACAACTTTTCTGCCCCAATGGGTTCCCCAGACTCAGTTCGCCGGATATTACGTGGCGCTGTCCAAAGGTTTTTATCAAAAGCAGGGCATTGCGCTGGCCATTCTTCCCGGAGGCCCGGACAGCCCGCCGGCCGATATGCTGACAAATGGGAAGACCGATTTTACCACCATGTTTTTATCCTCCGCCATTCAATTGCGAGCGGCCGGTGTTCCGCTTGTCAATATTGCACAGATTGGCCAGAAATCCGGGTTCATGCTGGTCGCCAGAAAATCGAGCGGCATTTATTCTCCGCCAGATATGAACGGTAAACGGGTGAGTATCTGGCCGGCGTTTCAGACGCAGGCCCTGGCGTTTTTCAGAAAATACCGGATTCATGTCACCGTCATTCCTCAGTCTTACAGCATCAATCTGTTCCTATCAGGCGGCGTGGATGTCGCCTGCGCCATGTGGTATAACGAATATCACACCTTACTGAATTCCGGAATCAACGCCGATGAACTGACGACATTCTTTTTGGATCGGTATGGCCTGAATTTTCCGGAAGACGGCATTTACTGCCTTAAAGAAACTCTGGATAAACATAAAGACATCTGTAACACCTTTGTCCGCGCGTCGCTCGAAGGCTGGCGCTATGCGTTCGATCATCCGGAAGAAGCGGTGGATATCGTGATGACTTACGCCCGTCAGGCGCATACCGGGACCAATCGAGTGCAGCAGTTGTGGATGCTGAAGCGTATTCGGGATATATCATCTCCCCGGGACGGCGCTCCTGCGGGCAGACTGTCCGAACAGGATTATCAAACTGTTGTCAGTGAACTGAAATCGAATGGTATGATTGATGAAATTCCTTCGTTTACCACATTTTACGTCCCTTGCCTGGATACTTCCCGATAGACGCGGTCTGGCGTTTAAAATTGCCGCCTGCACCCTTTTAGGCACGGCCTGCATTTTCTTCGCCGTATTTTTTTATAATTATACCATCTCTCATAAAGTTGTTTTGAAGTCCGTTCAGGACAATACCCGATATCTGACCCACGCCACAGTCAACCGGATCGAAACCACCCTGATGTGCGTCGAAAAAGCGCCGCTGCTGCTGCGAGAATCCCTTCAGACACAGTCTCACACCCGGGAAGCGCTGATCCTGTGGATGGAGAACATATTGAACACCAATCCGGAAATCTTCGGGGATATCATTGCGTTCGAGCCGTTTCATTTCGATCCGGATGCCTTCTTTTACGCGCCCTATGTCTGCCGTGCGAAGGGTCGCCTTCAGGTGTCTGACCCGCAAAGCGCGTTGAATTATTTCTACACCGACTGGTATCTGATCCCCAAGGAGCTGAAAAAACCGGTCTGGACAGAGCCTTATTTTGACAAGGGGGGCGGCAATATCCTGATGACCACATTCGCTGTCCCGTTTTACCAGGTCGTTTATGGAAAAAAGATTTTTGACGGCGTCGTAACGGCCGATCTTTCCTTAGAATGGCTTCAGCACATCGTTTCCGACATTCAGATTTATCATTCTGGCTATGCCTTCCTGGTATCCCATTCCGGGGTTTTCATCTCTCACCCCAACAAAGACTGGATCATGAACGAAAGTATTTTCAGCATCGCCGACGCCGCGAAAAACAAGCGTTTGCGACAGATCGGCAGAGATATGATTCACGGCGGTGAAGGGTTTACGCCGGTGGCGTCCTGTTTCACCGGAAAGGCGTCCTGGCTGTATTATGCACCGGTGAAATCCACCGGGTGGTCCGTGGGTGTCGTCGTTCCGGATGACGAATTGTTTGCGGATATCAGGAATTTGACGCTTCACCTGATGCTGATAGGCGCTTCGGGTTTTCTGCTGCTCTTTCTACTGGTCGTTTTCATCTCAAAACGTATGACCAGGCCGATCAGCGCTCTGGCGGATGTCACCAGCGAAATCGCCCAGGGCAATCTCGATATTCATCTTCCGGCGCCCCGATCCAACGATGAAGTGGGAGAATTGACGGCCTCGTTTGAAAACATGAGAACGGCCCTGAAAGAATATATTCTGGATCTCAAAGAGACCACCGCCGCCAAGGAGCGGATCGAAAGTGAGCTGAAAATCGCACATACGATTCAGATGAGTTTTTTGCCCAAGCGCTTTCCGCCGTTTCCGGAAAAACCGGAATTCGATATTTATGCGACGCTCATACCGGCGAAAGAAGTCGGTGGCGATTTGTACGACTTTTTTCTCATTGACGACGAACACCTGTTTTTTTCCATCGGCGATGTATCGGGGAAGGGAGTGCCCGCGGCGCTGTTTATGGCGGTCACCAAGACGCTGATGAAGGGCATCGCCGGTGATCACCGTATTCCATCCGATATTCTGATCCGAACCAACCACGAATTGTGCATAGACAATGACGCCATGATGTTCTGCACGGTCTTTTGCGGTGTTTTCAATTTTGTCACCGGAGATATGGTATATGCCAGCGCCGGACACAATCCGCCACTGGTCATCCCGCCGGAAGGCGATCCCCAATGGCTGCATGTAATCCCGGAGGTCATGCTGGGCGTCGTGGCGAATGCGGACTATACCACACAGCGTATAACGCTGAAACCGGGTTCACGTCTCGTTCTATATACCGACGGCATTACCGAGGCCATGGACGCCGGAAAAAACCTCTACTCGAACGACCGCCTCGAACAGGCCCTGCGGACAGCGGCAAACGCCGGCGCTCAGAAACTGGTGGAACACATTATTCTGTCTGTTCGAGAATTTGTCGGCGCCGAGGCGCAGAGCGACGATATTACGGTGCTGGCGCTGCATTACCGCGATGTGTGAAGACGTCACGACGGACCGGTTTTTGAATGACCGTATCGAGGTGCTTCAATATCGGAATGGATATCGCTTTTCCATTGACGCTGCGCTCCTGGCGGCGTTTGCCGCGCCCGGCGACGACAGCCGGATTGTAGATTTGGGAACTGGATGTGGCATTATCCCCCTGATTCTGGGATACCGATATCCGGGTGTTTACATTGTCGGCGTCGAGATACAGGCGGCGCTCGCGGCGCTTGCCATGCGCAATGCCAAAATCAACGGATTTGGAGACCGCATTGCCATCCGCTGTCTGGATATCAATGCCCTGACAATTCAGGATGTAGCGGGACCTGTCGAGCTGGTGGTCAGCAACCCCCCGTACCGCAAAGCAATGTCCGGACGCGTCAACCCAAAGCATCAGCAGGCGGTCGCCCGCCATGAAATCCTGACAACACTTCCGGATGTGGTCAACGCCGCCACGCGGCTTCTGGGGATCGGCGGACGATTTGCCGTCATCTATCCGGCGGAGCGTATCAGCGACCTTCTGACGGCTATGCGGGCCGCCGATATCGAACCCAAACAGATCCAGATGGTGTATTCCCGGATGCAAAGCCCGGCGCGGCGAATCCTGGTATCCGGCGTCAAAGGCGGCAGATCTGGCGGTGCGGCTGTCCTGCCGCCGCTCATCATCTACGCGGCGGACGGCGCATATACCGGCGCTGTCGCCGCCATGCTGCGGCCGGAAGGCGGATAACGGACAACAGAGAACGACTGCCGCCCGATTTCTGACAGCATCACATCAAATGATTGATTACCTGACCGGTAATTACCTTCGGGTAGAAATATGTGGATTTTCGAGGCATGGTTTCACCGGATTCGGCAATACGTTTTACCTGATCAATCCGGGTGGGGTTTAAAATGAAAGCGGCGTCGCCGTCTCCGGAACAAACGGCTTCCAGTGCGGTTTCGATGCGGCTGGAATAGGCGATAACCCCTTCTCTGTCTAATTGTCGGCTATCCAGGCCCAGCAATTCCATCAACAGCAGCCGGGTCAAGACCGTCACATCTAACTCCAGCATCGCCCCGGTCATTTCGGCGCCAAAAAGTTGCTGCATGACACCGGGTTTTGGCGTCAGACAACAGGCTTCGCCGTGATGTCGAATCACCACCCCGATTCGCGTTTCAGAATCAGTTGTATTCAGAACGGTTTCCCACGATTGCCCATCAATCGGCATTCCGGACGCCGGGTCAATGGCGATCCGCTGGATAGTGCAAAAGGCGTCTGCCGCGTCTATCAGGGTTTCTACCTTCTGAGAATTTCCAGCTTTCAATATCCGGTGCGCGGGCAAAATCACCAGCCCCGGATCTTCCATGGCGCACAGGTACATCATGATAAAATTGGCCGGGTGTTTGGGTGAAAAACCTGGCGTGGTATCCGCCACCCATTGCCGATAGTTCAGCGCTGTTTCATACCGGTGGTGGCCATCGGCGATAAACAGGGATGTCGGCGACATGGCTTCGGAAACTTTTTGGTGAACCATCGGGTCGGATACGCGCCACAACCGGTGTTTGCAGTTGGTCGTATCGGTAAATGTCATATCCGGCGTCTGCCCGGAGACGGACAGGCGCAGCATGTCCACGATGGTTTGCGCGGGATCCGAGTACAGAGAAAAGATGGGGCTGAAATTGGCGTGGCAGGATTTCATCAATTCAAGCCGTTCCGATTTCACATGAGAAAAGGTTTTTTCATGAGGCAGCACCACGCCCTTTTCAAAGGGTTCCAGGGCGACCTGTGCGATCAGTCCCCACCGGGTAAAAATCTGAGAATGGATTGAAAACTCTGTGGATGTCAGATAGATACACGGCGTTGTATCTTGAACCAAAATGCCTTTTGCCAGCCAGTCATTGAAAAACGCCGCGGACCGGGTATAACGATTGTCTGTATCCGTATCGGTTTCAAACGTCTTTCCCAAAATGAGTCGTATGATGTTTTGGGGGTGGTGGTTATAAAAGGCCGTTTGCTCTTCCGGCGATATGACATCGTAGGGCGGGGTGGTGACATCCGCCAAATCTTGAATTTTTAAAGGGGAATACACCACTCCCCTGAAGGGAACAACCTGGGCCATTGGACGCATCCTTGCAAATGATTTCTTGGTGCCGCTCTTTTTATCAGAAAACAAGGGCAAGAGATACTATAAAGGTCAGGCTTATTCAAGACCGAATGTGATTTTTCAGCGCTAACCGGCCTGCAGTTCGATTTCAATTGGTCTCGCAAACTCACATCTCAGGTGATTTCCAACAAAGAACACCCTGTGTTGATCGGCGTTGTGTCATCGAAGAATACGACATCGTCTGACTGCGTGTTCGGCAGACACCTACCGAGTTGTGTCCGTACATTCCCCCAGCGCTTCCCGCACTTTGGCCGCCAGTTCCTTCATGGAGAAAGGCTTCTGGATGAAGTTCACGCCATCATCCAGGATGCCGTTATGGGCGATGACATCGGCCGTATAGCCCGACATGAACAGGTGCCTGATGTGCGGATAGCGGGACAAGAGGTTTCCGGCCAGGTCCCTGCCATTCATCTCGGGCATGACCACGTCGGTCATCAGGAGGTGAATCTCTCCGGCGTGTTCCCCGGCCAGACGGATTATATCGCCCGGAGTGCAGGCTGTCAGCACGGTGTAGCCGAGCTTTGTGAGCATCATCGTGATCAGTGTCAGGATGGCCGACTCATCTTCCACCAACAGGATGGTTTCGTTGCCGCGCGCAACGGGTTTCGCCAATGCTTCCTGCGGCAACGGCACGGCCTTGCCTTTGTGCCGGGGAAGATAGATCGAAAACCTTGTTCCCAGACCCGGCTCGCTGTAAACGTTGATGAAACCTTCATTCTGCTTGACGATGCCGTAAACCGTGGCCAGGCCAAGACCGGTACCCTTACCCATTTCCTTGGTCGTAAAAAAGGGCTCAAAGATATTGGTCACTGTTTTTTTGTCC
>JAJYBO010000049.1 GCA_021778975.1 Deltaproteobacteria bacterium | reverse complement strand
ACATACAGATAATGGAATTGAGAGAGGCTCAGAAAAAGACAGACGAGCAACTGAAAAAAACAGACGAACAACTGAAAAAGACCATTAAAAAACTGGACGATGTCGGTGTAAATCTTGGAAAACTGGGCATTGTGCAGGGAGAGGTGGCGGAAGAACTATTTTACCGTAATGTGAAAGGATTGTTTAATCCGCTGGATTGGCGTTTTGGTCGGATCCGCAGGAATGTCAAGGTAAAGGGTTACGGAGAATATGACATTGTAGCGGACGAGAAGGGCAGGGTGCTGGTGATCGAGGTGAAGAACAAGCTGGATCGCCGGATGGTAGATGAATTTATGCAGAAAAAATTGCCGCGATTCAAAATATTATTGCCGGAATATCAGGACAGCAGGATATTGGCGGGAATTGGAGCGCTGGTGGTCAAGGATGACGTGGGCAGATATGCGGAGAAGTCTGGACTGTTTGTGTTGACACAGACCAGTGACGGCGGTGTAACGCTCATAAATCGTAAAGATTTCAGGCCAAAAGAATTTTCGTGATAATCGGGTATCACCGGCGGTAGCCAAGCCCTTCTCAGACCAAATCCTGAAACAAACAAAATGATAACGCCTCCACTTCAGCCCGGAATATATGATGCGCTAATTGATTGCTCGCTGCATGAGGTACTGACAGCCAACCCGGAATTACGCTCTGTTCTTGAGAAAATCGATCATCTGATAAAGTGGATATCCTGGTATCGTTTATCAAGTGGTCAGGTCTGCGGCTGTTGATGCCTGGTTTCGAGGATTTGCGAGACCGCGACGTGCCAATTCGAGTCATCACCACCTCTTACATGGGCGTCTCTGACGCACCGGCAATCGAATGGTTGGCCGCTATGCCCAACGTACAGGTCAGAATCTCATATGATACCGAACGGACCAGACTGCATGCCAAAGCCTATCTTTTTCCCGAAGCTCTGGAGGAAAAACTTCTCTGTCCCTTTCACTATTTCGGGGTAGCCGATCCGGTTGCGATTAGTGATGACCGGTTCTGGAGAAATGGCCGCTATGATGAAAAAGAGCTGGAAAAGGTTTACACCTCTGTTCACCGTTGACAAGCTAAGCGAAGGCGTGGATTTACCGACCGTCAATGTCGTGTTATTTCTCAGACCCACCGAAAGCTTGACTGTTTTTCTCCTGCAACTTGGTCGGGGGCTTCGGCGCGCACCGGGTAAGGATTGTCTCACTGTACTTGATTTTGTCGGCCATATCCATCGGCGTTATCGCGAGGAATCGTTTCAGAGATTGAGTCAAAACCCGTCTATTCTTAACGACTTAACAGAAATCCTTGTTTGGGACATGGAGGAGACCGCTGCCGGTGGCATCAAGCCTGAATTGACGTTCACTTGTCCGCTCGAACTGCATGCTCACTATGGTATCAAGGATATCCAGGTGGTTTTCGGCAGTGCCACTCTGGCCACTTCCGGACAGCGTGGGGTCGGCGTTCTGCATTTTCCGGATAAAAAAGTCTATGTCCTACTGATCACCTTCCAAAAAACAGAAAAGGAGTTCTCCCCAACTACGATGTACGCCAACTATCCCATCAGCCGGGAATTACTGCACTGGGAGTCTCAAGCCAACACACCCCAGCAATCAACCGCCGGACAAAACCTGATTGATCACCAGGCGCAGCGAGGATTCATATTGTGGTTCTGAACACCAAGATTTTAAGAAAGTTATCCGTCATTCTTATGACCGTTCTTTGGGGGGAAATGCTGATTTTTCCCCTTCCTGCTATGGGAAATACTCCTGGTCAGCCCATTCGCGTTGTTATGGACAACAACTATCCCCCTTATGTTTTTATGGATGCATCCGGTCATCTTAAGGGAATCCTGATAGATCAATGGAAACTTTGGGAAGAAAAAACAGGCATTCACGCGAATATTACGGGGCTGGACTGGGATAAAGCGCTGAGCCGAATGGAATCCGGACAGTTCGACGTAATTGACAGCATTTTCGAAAATGACCAGCGCAGACAAATCTACGACTTTTCAAAACCCTACACGCGTATTGATGTCCAGATATTTTTTCAGAAAAACATTTCCGGAATTACCGATGTTGCTTCAGTGCGAGGATTTTCCGTCGCCGTAAAAAGTGGGGATGCCTGTATTGATTATCTGATCAAAAATGGGGCGAACCGCCTCGTGCATTATAGCAGCTATAAAAGCATCGTCGAAGCCGCGAAATCCGGTGCTGTGTCAGTGTTTGTCATGGACCGCCCGCCTGCCATGTATTATCTTTATAAACTGGGCATTCAGAATCAGTTCCGTTATAGCCCGCCGCTCTATAGCGGAGAATTTCACAGAGCCGTTCTTAAAAATCACCGTAAACTGCTGGAAACCGTCGAGAACGGTTTTTCACTGATTTCTGAAAACGAGATCAGCCGTATTGACCGGAAGTGGTTTGGCAGCCCAACGAGCAGTGTTATGCAGTATCTCCGGTATTTCGGGGTTTCCGTGGTATTTGTCATTCTGGTTGGGCTGGCGCTGTTGACGTGGAACTGGATGCTGCGCCGCTCGGTGCGCAAAAAAACCGATGAGCTGGAAACAATGGTTGATTTGAGTACAAAACGAGCGGAAGCGCTTCAAATCAGTGAAGAAAAGTATCGGCTGGTGGTTGAAAACGCCAGCGATGGCATTCTGATTGTCTGTGACCGTAAGATATGTTTTGTCAATCGTCGGCTGAAAACGATGACCGGATATGCAGATGACGATTTGATCGCCAAACCTTTTTTGTCGTTCGTGCATCCCGAAGATCGGGATATGGTGGAACGCCATCATGTTCAGCGGCTTGAAGGAAAGACGCCTCATCAGGCATATGCTGTCAGAGTATTGACTCGAAGCGGCGACACGATATGGGTCGAAGCCAACACAATTCTGATTACCTGGGAAAACGATCCGGCCGTTTTGGGGTTTCTCCGGGATATCACCCTTGAAAAAAAACTGGAATGTCAGCTTCTTCAATCTCAGAAGATGGAGGCCGTTGGAACACTTGCCGGTGGGGTGGCCCACGAGTTCAACAATATGTTGATGAGCATTCAGGGTTATACCTCGCTCATCCTGATGGATACGGATCACGGTCACCCGCATTACGAAAAACTGATACGCATCGAAAAACAGGTGCAGAATGCCGCCAACCTGACCCGTCAGTTACTGGAGTTTGCGCGTGGCGGCAAATATGAAGTCGCGCCGATACGTTTGAACGATGTGATCCGGAACTGCGCCGAAATGTTTGAACGCGCCAAAAAAGAAATAACCTTTCGTTACCATCTGGCCAGTGATCTTTATGTCGTGACCGCGGACAGGGGACAGATCGAGCAGGTGCTGCTCAATCTTCTGATGAATGCCTGGCAGTCCATGCCAGCCGGCGGCGAAATTATCATGGAAACCCGAAACACCTTTATTGAACCGGCCATGGCGGACATGTATCACATAAAGCCGGGTGCATATGCGGCTACCATTGTGACAGATTCTGGCATCGGCATGGATGACGCCACCCGTCAGCGCATATTTGAGCCATTTTTCAGCACCAGAGGCATGGGTAAGGGCGCTGGACTTGGGCTGGCATCCGCCTACGGCGTCATCGGTAATCACGAAGGTGCAATCACCGTTTCCAGTGAACCCGGTAAAGGCGCATCCTTTACTTTTTATCTACCGAAGGCAAAGGAAAATACATAACACCTCGGCGCCTGGCGTGGGGGTGTCTTCTGCATCATCACAAGCGGCATTTGGGGGGAATTGCTGTGTGGCTCGTTGTTCAAGACCGCATGAATTCCTCTCTGAGAGACTGTATCAACTCTTTCACGGAAATGATTTGGGTAATCCGGTAGGCATTGTAACCCGCAAAGGCAAATCCGTTTTTAAACTTACCCTTGCGGGCGCCTGCCAGCGCCAGCGCAATGCAATACGGGCTTTTGGCGCGGTCGCAGGTTTTTACACAATGATATGGGCAGGTAAACGGCTTTTTGCTGCCGGTGGCGACTTCGGAAAGAAATTGATTTCTCAGCGCCCGCCCCGGCATACCAACAGGGCTTTTGATAATCATTAAATCCTCTTTGCTGGCCTTGATGTAGGTTTCTTTGAAATCCGGATCCGCATCACATTCATGGGTGGCGACAAAACGAGTTCCCATCTGTACGCCGGCAGCGCCCAGGTTGATGAAGTTTCGGATATCCACGCCTGTAAAAATGCCTCCCGCTGCAATTACGGGAATGACAGTATCCCGTTCACGGGCAATGGGGGCAACCGTATGAATCACGTCCGACACCAGATTTTCGAGTTTGAATGCCGGATCGTCAATTTGTTCTGGTTTGAATCCGAGATGCCCACCAGCCTTGGGGCCTTCCACGACAAAGGCATCGGGGAGATAATTGTACTTTGCCAGCCATTTTTGACAGATCAGCCTGGCGGCGCGTCCGGAAGATACAATTGGCACCAGCTTCGTTTTTGCTTTTTCTGTCAGGTATCCTGGCAAATCTAAAGGCAGTCCGGCTCCGGAAAAAATGATGTCCACAGACTCTTCGATGGCGGCTTTCACCAGATCCGCATAATGTGTCAGCGCTACCATGATATTGACGCCGATAATGCCCTGGGTCAGACCTCTGGCCTTGCGAATCACCTTTTTCAGGGCCCGAACATTGGCGGCCACAGGATCTTCTGTGATATCTGGTTCATCAATACCCACCATCGCGCCGGCGATGACACCGATTCCGCCCTCGTTGGCGACAGCCGACGCCAGCCCGGACATGGAGATGCCAACCCCCATCCCCCCCTGCACGATAGGAATACGACTGACCAGATTTCCGATTTTCAACACGGGAAATTCCATCTCACACCCCCTGTCTGTATGAACACGTATTGTCAATAATCATAAATGAATAGTGATATCTTAGAAAGAAGCCGCTCGAAATGCAAAAGAGATATAGGGGTAACACAATACTATTACAAATCTTGACGGTTCCATTTCAAGCTGTTAAATTAAATTGTCAATGTCGGCGACTTCGTAAAATGTCTGCATGTTGCGTTGCGCTGCATCCTTCATCGTTGCGGCGTATGATAACTGCCCATCCTCTTCAGAATTTGCGCGCCTTGCCGGAGAACATTTTACAAAGCCGTCTGAATATTAAATAACACATTATATTAACTCATAAAATTGCTGAGGGATATGAATGGCGAAAATTCACATTGTTACAGACAGCACGGCCTATTTACCACCTGAAGAAATCAAACGCTTCGGCATTACGGTTCTTCCTTTGAAGATAATCTTTTCGGATAAAGAGTATAAAGAAACGGAACTTGATGGTGTTCAGTTTTTGGATATGATTAAAAAAGAATTTCCGAAGACATCGCCGCCATCACTCGATGAGTTTTGGGATGTTTTTGCAGAAAAAACCGCGGATGACGGCGAAGTTATTTCCATTCACCTGTCAAGCGGGCTTAGTGAGACAGTGCAAACCGCTGTGGGTGTTACGCAGATGATGCAGACCGGCGAGCGTATTTCGGTGATTGATTCCGGCTCGATGGGCATTGGTGAGCGTCTGCTGGTGCTGACAGCGGCCCTGATGGCGGAACGAGGACGCAGCCGAGAAGAAATTGTTGATGTCTTGAATCGGAAAATAGCGACTATGCGGACCATCTTCATTCCCAGCACTCTGGAATACCTGAAAAAAGGCGGTAGAATTGGCGGCGCTCAGGCATTGATCGGCTCGTTTTTGCAGATAAAGCCCGTATTGAACGTGGTCAGCGGCAAGGTGGACATTTTGGATAAAATTAGGACCACTTCCAAGGCGCTGCAACGAATGATCCATGAATTACCCAAAGATCTGAGCCGATACGAAGTGTTCAGCGTTCACTGGCACGATAAACCGGGCGCTGAAGAACTCCAAAAAATGATCATGGACAATTTTGAAAATGCAAATGTTCACATTGCGGAGTTGGGGCCTGTCATCGGCGTTCATGTAGGGCCTGGTCTTCGAGGAATTTTTTACGCAGAAAAAATGTGATGTTTTCTTAGCGAATCATCACCTTCAACAGCAGATCGCCTTTTTGACCATCCGGCATTTGGCGTCCCATCCCCCGAAGCCGGATGACCGCATCCTGTCTGATATTCGGGGGCACCTGAACCCGCATGGTTCGGTTGTAGAATCCCCATGGAATCGAAACCAGTTTATTCACCCCGGATGACGCCTCGCGGGGTGTTATCTGAATTTCTCCGTAAAGATTCAGATCGTTTCCCGCACCGGAGGTTCGAATCACCTGGAGCCTGGGCGTTTTTTGTTTTTCAGTAACCTGACGCAGTTGCTGTGTAAATCCAGCTTCGGGAAAGGCGTGAAAAAGCTTCAGCAGAATCATACCGGAAATAAACCCGCCGATATGCGCCCACCAGGCAATACCGCCCGTACCGGGCTGGCTTCCGGCGGCGCTCAAAAACTGAAAAATGAACCATATTCCCAGAAAGAAATAGGCGGGAATTTCAATAAAAAACGGGATGATAATGATCGGAATCAGCGTTAGAATCCGGGATTTCGGAAAAAGAACGATATAGGCGCCCATAACGCCGGCGATCGCGCCGCTGGCCCCGATGGTGGGAATATTGGAATTGATATTTACCAGGAGCTGAAAAAAACCGGAGATCAGACCACAGAGTAAATAAAACAGCAGATAACGGAACGCCCCCAGGCGGTCTTCAATATTGTCTCCAAAAATATACAAGAACCACATGTTGCCCAGAAGATGCCAGAAACCGCCATGAACGAACATGAACGATACAAGCGAAAAAAGCTGCTGTCCTGCAGTAAAATAGCTTGAAAGCTGGGGGGACGAAAAACGGGCGGGCACCAGGCCGTACAGATAATAAAATTGATTTAGCGCCCCTTCAGACAGGCTCAACGAAAACAGATAGACCAGCACATTGATACCGATGATAGCAGTATTGGCTATCGGATAATTTTTGGATGGCGTGGTGTCTCTGAGCGGAATCATGTGTCCGTTATCTTTGACGGCTTCGTAAAAAGTCCGGATGCTGCGTTGCGCTGCATCCTTCGTCGTTGCGGCGTACCATAAGTACGCCTCACTCCTCAGGATTTGCGCGCCTTGCCTGCGAACTTTTTACAAAGCCGTCCGAAATTTAACTTTTTACGAGAGTGTCATCTTTGCTGTATCCGGTGCGATGCGCATACTGATATCAACGGATCTGGCCGCATGGGTCAGAGCGCCGACGGAAATCATATCCACACCGGTCACTGCCAGATCCGTCAGATTTTTCAGCGTAACGCCTCCGGAGATCTCGATCAGTGCTTTTCCTTGAATTATGGACACTGCTTCCCGAATCTGCGGAATATCCATATTGTCGAGCATGATAATATCCACCCCGACATCGAGGGCTTCGGAAACGCCTTTCAGGTCGGAAACCTCTACTTCGATCTTCATGAAATGAGACAACCGCTTTCTGGCGGCCTCGACAGCCTGTCGGATCCCGTTGCACACCGCAATGTGGTTATCCTTAATCAGCAGGCCGTCAAAGAGTCCCATCCGGTGATTGGCCGCGCCGCCCATGCGCACTGCATATTTTTCAAGCACTCGCCAGCCCGGCGTCGTTTTCCGGGTATCCACCAGTTTGACAGGAAAATCTTTCAACGCCGCCACATAGGCATGTACATGCGTGGCGATTCCGGAAAGACGCTGCAGAAAATTCAACGCTGTCCGTTCTCCGGTCAACAGCGCCCCCAGTCGTCCCTCGATTTCCAAAATGGTTTCGCCACAAGATACTCCGGAACCGTCCTGGAACAAGCGGTTCACCACCACCTGAGAATCCAGTCGCCGAAAAACCTGAATCGCCACATCAAGCCCTGCAAGGATCAACGCCTCTTTCGCCACGATCATTCCTTTGCCCATAGCCCCTTGTGGAATCAGATAATCGGTGGTGATATCTCCGACGCCAATATCTTCGGCAAAGGCCATATCAATCAATTGAGATATGGAATTCATCATGACGGCCCCCTGTTTCAATTATATCCTGAACGGTTATTAACTGGACTTCTTTACAACGCAGCATGTGGGCTTTTTACGAAGCCGTCAATTATAAAAAACCTTTGATGCGTTCCAGGTTGGTATGAATCTGCTGATGTTTTTCAGACAGCCCGGCATGTTTGTCTCGAACTTTTTCGATGATATCCGCCGGCGCTTTGGACAGAAAATCTTCATTGGTCAATTTTTTGGATACCCCGGTCAGTTCGGTGTCAAGTTTGCCGATCTCTTTTTCCAGTCGCTGAATTTCTTTCTGTAAGTCAATGATTCCCTGCAACGGTACATAGACGACCGCTCCCTCCACAACGGCGGTTGCCGCGCTTCGGGGTCTTTCTCCGACCGGTTCAACCGTCAGGTTGTCGAGTCTGGCCAGGTTCGAGATGATATCTCCATGCTGGTGAACGATATCCACCAGCGGCGTCT
Source organism: Deltaproteobacteria bacterium (assembly GCA_021778975.1). GTDB lineage: Bacteria > Desulfobacterota > Desulfobacteria > Desulfobacterales > Desulfatirhabdiaceae > RAAP-1. Next base: position 5,414 of record JAJYBO010000049.1, on the reverse strand, counting down.
GGTCGGTCTGAAGCAGGGCGCTCAGTTTCAACGACGGAGGAAGATTCATTTCTCCGCGAATATTCCGGATCGCGGTGATGACGGAAAAGATAAACGCCATCTGCTGTTCGGTGTCCGTGTCACTATAGCCGTCAATATCCGATATGTCGTCTCCATCGGATATCGCGGTCATGATGCTGCCCTGAACGTCAGGCAGCAGGCGCCAGATTTCTTCCGTGACAAAAGGAATGAACGGGTGCAGCCCTCTCAGGGTGTTTTTCAAAACATACCACAGAACATAACGGGTCTGCGCCTGGATGTCATCGTTTTCTTTGCCGTATAAAGCAGGTTTGACGGCTTCCAGATACCAGTCACAGAATTCATGCCATACGAACTGATACAAAACGCCTGCGGCGTCGTTGAAGCGATAGGTTTCTATGGCATCCTGCGCCGATCGCAGCACATTGTGAGCGCGGGACAGTATCCATTTATTGACGAGCGTCATATGTTTTGGCGCGACGGACGCCATGTTGGTGGTGACATGCATCAGGGCAAAACGGGAGGCGTTCCAGAGTTTGTTGATGAAATGGCGATATCCCTCGACCCGTTTTTCGGACATCCGGACATCCCGGCCCTGAGCCGCGAACGCCGCCAGTGTAAACCGAAAGGCATCAGTACCGTACTGATCCATGACGAGCAGCGGATCAATCACATTGCCTTTCGATTTGCTCATCTTCGCCCCGGATTCATCCCGCACCAGGGCGTGGACATATACATCCCTGAAGGGCACTTCCTTCATGAAGTGAATGCCCATCATCATCATGCGGGCCACCCAGAAAAAGAGAATATCGAACCCCGTCACCAGTGTGGATGTCGGATAGAACGTTTTCAGCAGATCCGTGTGATCGGGCCAACCCATCGTGGAAAAAGGCCAGAGTGCGGAACTGAACCATGTATCCAGAACGTCAGTCTCCTGAACCAGGGCAGTCTGTCCGCAGGAAGGGCAGGTTTCCGGCGCGGTCAGCGCCACTGTCATGTTGTGGCAGGATTCACATGTCCATGCCGGAATCTGGTGTCCCCACCAGATTTGTCGGGAGATACACCAGTCACGGACATTGTTCAGCCAGTCAAAATAATTGGCCGTCCAGATTTCAGGAACAATTCGGGTTTGGCCGTTCTGGACGGCCTCGATGGCTTTTTCGGCCAGGGGTTTTGTCCGAACGAACCATTGTTGCGACAGATTGGGTTCCACAACGGTCTGACAGCGATAACAGTGACCGACATTGTGCATATGGGGTTCGATTTTTTTTAGAAATCCCTGCTCCTGAAGCGCCTGAACCACCGCTTCCCGGCATTTGAACCGGTCCATCCCCTCGAATTTTCCGGCGTTTTCATTCATCAGCCCATTGTCGTCAATGACTTTCAAACGGGACAGATGATGGCGATTTCCGATTTCAAAGTCGTTCGGATCATGGGCCGGTGTTACCTTCAACGCGCCGGTGCCAAAAGACATCCCCACATAATCATCCTGAATGATGGGAATGGCGCGCTCTGTGAGGGGAAGCCGGACGGTATGGGACGGCAGATCCCGATATCGTTCGTCTTCAGGGTTGACGGCGACGGCGGTGTCTCCGAACATGGTTTCGGGTCTGGTGGTGGCGACGATCACCCCTCCCGATTGATCTGTAAACGGATATAAGATGTGATAGAGATTTCCGGGAATTTCTTCATGCTCCACCTCGATATCCGACAATGCAGTATGACACCGGTGACACCAGTTGATGATATAGTCTCCCTGATAGATCAACCCTTCTTCATAAAGCTGGACAAACACTTTTCGAACGGCGCGGGACAATCCTTCATCCATCGTGAAACGTTCCCGTTTCCAGTCGCAGGAAGCTCCAAGACGCTTGAGCTGATGAATGATGGCGCTGCCGGAATTCTGTCGCCATTCCCATACCGCTTCGATGAATTTCTCACGCCCCAATTGATGCCGTGTCCGTCCTTCAAGCGCCAGCTTCTTTTCTACGACATTCTGGGTCGCGATACCGGCATGGTCGGTGCCTGGCATCCAGAGGACATTATGGCCCTTCAATCGGTAATGCCGGCATAGAATATCCTGAAGCGTGATGTTCAGCGCATGCCCCATATGAAGAACACCCGTTACATTGGGGGGCGGTATGACAATCGAATAAGCGGGAGCGTCGCTGCTATCGAGCGCAGCAAACAGTTGATTTTCTTCCCAGAAAGCGTACCAGCGTTTTTCAACGTCCTGGGGGTCATATCCTTTATCAGGGTGATCCATAAGTGTTAGATACTCCTCGATCAAAAAAATAGATGAAACCCATCACTCCGTTCGTGCTTTTCGCGTGTTTCGCGATTTTACCCAAAACCTCGATCAAAAAAACTAAATGAAACGTATCACTCCGGCTTACGGATATGGGCGGATCCCAAATATTCCAGCAGCGTTGACTTCATGGTATCCATTTCACGGGCGACGGCTTCCGTGAGCAGGGTTTTCAGCATGTCTTCTATTTTTCCGGCAAACATTTTCTGGATGACCTGTTCGACAGCCACGGTAATATGGGCTTCTGTCAATACAACTTCCGGGGAAGCTGGTTCAGAAACGATGCGATCGTCTTTCGGGGGAGGCGGCTCTGCAGGACTTTCCGTCTGGGGCGAATCAGGCGACAGGGGAGACACCCGTATGATTTCGTCAAACATGCTCTGAAGATCGTCAAACTTTTCTAAAGATTCCGAACCATCCGCTGGAAGCCTCATGGATTCGATCACATCGTGTTTATGGCCTGGAACCGGTGGCGTTTCCAAATCCAGGGCCGCGTGATCGTGAATGAATTCCGAAGCGGTATCCGGATGGGATTCTATTGAAATATCGGCGAGGTGCGAATGATCGTCTTCAATGGAACTCAGCGATATGTCCGATGTATCCGGTTCAAAAAGTCGTTTGCCGGCGACATCTTCCGTCTGAACGCTATCCGGCTGAATTTTGACCGTTTCGGAAGCCTCCGGCGCGGTAAATTCCACAAAGGTGTCCCCTGGTTCAATTGCATCGCCAAGGTCAATCACGTCCATGTTCACGGATTTTCGATCTTCAGATGTATCGGGTGTCATCACCGGAATATCGCTGAAATCTATTACGTCTTCATCCTGGAGCGGTGTCGCCCAATGGTCATCCATCGAAAGAACGGCGTCCGTCTCATCGGCGCCCGATGACAGCGCGTCTGTCAGCAACAGATCGCTGTCACCAGTTTTTGGCAATGGGGGTGTATCCACTGGTAAAACCGCAGCACCGCCGGCTTCTGTCAAAGGTGTTTCGTCCGTTAGCAGAATGACGTCGTCATCGGCTTCTATCGAAGAAATCTCATCCATCAACAGGATGAAGCTGTCATCTGTTTCCATCAAAGGCGCTTTGTCCGTCAGCAGAATGGCATCGTCGTCAGACTCTACCGAAGGGAGTTCTCCTGTCAGCAGAATGACGTCGTCGTCAGACTCCGCCAAAGATACTTCATCCGTCAGCAATATGGCATCTTCTTCATGTTCAGAAGCCAAATCTGGAGGGGGCGCCAGGTCTTTCATGCGTGTTGCTCCTTTATGGAATTCAGATAGAATATCGTTGTAGAAACATCGGAAACATTTCCAATGATCGCTTTCGTGACAGATGCAAACGGTATGAACCGCTATCACATGGCTGTTATTGTGTCAATATATTTGCCTTATCCCGACAGCTCTGACAAAAAGGCCATCCCTGACCATGAAAATGTTTTTCATGGTAAAATAGAGTTGAAATTTTATCGAAGTTGTGAGAAATAAACTAAAAGGAAATAATCGAATTATAGGGAGGTGATCGGTTGGGCAGCGTTATCAAGAAACGAAGAAAGAAGATGAGAAAGCACAAGCATAAAAAACTGTTGGCCCGTACACGCCATCAAAGAAGGAAAGGTAAATAACAGATGCCTGCTGTTTTTTCTGTACAAGGAAAAAGCACTTTTGCTGAACAACGATAGCATGAGTGCTTTTTCCTTTTGATGCGGTCACTTTGTGGCGGCAGGCGCCTGATATCCCTTGAAATATTTCAAAAACTCGGAATTTGTTGACAGAATTACCGCGCTCTTTTCTCCCAGTGTTTCGCCATATACATCGAGGGATTTGGTAAACGAATAAAACTCCGGATCCAGGTTGTACGCCTGAGCGTACAGCCTGGCGGCTTCGGCGTCGGCTTTACCTTTGATTTCCTGAGCCGTTCGGTATGCTTCCGAGGAAATGCGCTTCATATCCCTTTCTTTCTCGCCCAGTATCCGGGCCGCCTCTCCCTGACCTTCAGACCTGTACTTCTCGGCAATCTGCTTGCGTTCTGCAATCATCCGGCCATAAACGGATTCTCTGACCTGTTCCACATAATTGATGCGCTTGATTTTGACATCCACCAGTTCGATGCCGAACGGTGAGAGTTTGGGCTGCGCCTGCTCCAGAATCGCATGGGTGATTTTATCCCTGCCCATTTTGATCTGCTGCAATGGTTCTTTCTGGATATCTTCCAGCCCGATCTCGAACGTATCCAGTTCTCTATTGGAACGCCGAACGGATTCTATCAGACGGTAAGACGTAATCAGGTTTCGGGTGGCCGGGTCAATGATATCGTCTAGTCGTCCCTGGGCGCTGGTGAGATTGTTGACCGTCTGCAAAAACTTGATGGGATCCACAATTTTCCATCGGGCGAAAACATCAACCCACAGGTAGGTTTTATCCAGCGTGGGAATCTGACCCGGATCGCCATCCCATTGCAGAAGGTTTTTGGGGAAATAAATCGCATCCTGAATCAGTGGAATCTTGAAATACAGACCCGGTGACTGTTTGGGCGCGCCCACCACGCGGCCAAATTGGGTGATGACGACCTGTTCGGTTTCATCAACAACATAGGCCGACGAATACAGCAGAAAAACAGCGACAATACCTGACACCAGCAACAAGACTTTAAAATTCATTTTGAAGCTCCAGCAATCTTCCCGATGTTCAGGAATGGGAGAATATTATTGACATCCGAGTCCACCACGTATTTTTCACCGATTTTGGGAAGGATGTGCGACATCGTTTCGAGGTATAACCGTCGTCTGGTGACATCCTTCGCCTTCTCGTACTCATTGTAGAGGGCAGTAAACCGGCTGACATCTCCTTTCGCACGGTTGGTGCGGTCAATCGCGTAGCCTTCGGCGGTCTTGATGGTGCGATCCGCTTCTCCGTGCGCCGCCGGAATGGCTTTATTGTATTGTTCCTTGGCCTGATAAATCAGTTTTTCTTTTTCCTGAACCGCCTGGTTGACCTCGTTGAAGGATGCCTGAACCGGTTCCGGGACATTGGTCTTTTTCATCTCGATAGTGACGATACTCAGCCCCGAATCTGCATTGTCCAGCTCTTTC
>JAJYBO010000282.1 GCA_021778975.1 Deltaproteobacteria bacterium | reverse complement strand
TACGAGAGCATCAATCTTGACGGCTTCGTAAAAAGCCCGGATGCGCGCGTTGCGCCGCCCTCTTCGTCTGCTGTCTGTATTACACATCGGAGGGTCGGACGTCCAGATGCGACTGAATCTTCAGGGACAGTCTTTGACCGTGATGTTCCGAGCATTCCGGACACAGGCCGACAAATTCCAGTCTGTGTCCGGTAATGGCGTAGCCGGTTGCAATGTTCAGTGATGCGTCAAAGTTGAAGTGGATGTGTTCTGGAACATCGTCAATGCGCTGGCAGTTCAGGCAGCGGAGATGATAATGAGGACGCGTGTTGCCATCGAACCGTTTGAGCTTGCCGGTGATTTCGATTTTCAGGATTTCTCCCTGGTCCGACAACACTTCAAGATTCCGGTAAACGGTTCCCAGACTGATGTGCGGCAGGCGCTTGCGCACCATTTCATAGACTTCATCCGCACAGGGATGAGTCTTGACGGCGCGAAGCTCTTGCAGAATGATTTGCCGCTGACGGGTCATGCGTAAGGGGGAAGACATTTTTGAAACGCCGTGTCCTTTATCATGAAAAAGCGGGGATCATCCGCGCTGAGCGACAGGAACAAATGCACAGGTGTTCGGCCCGCAGTAATCGCCGGTGTATTCAGATTCCGGACGGTAGAGTACCGGTTTGGCGGATGCGCCGCCATATTGTTCTTCGATGACGTGGGCAGTCCATCCGGCCACGCGGGAAGCCGCAAAAACCGGCGTGAACAGGTCAATGGGGATGCCCATTGCATAGTACAGTGACGCGCTGTAAAAATCCACATTCACCACGATATCCATGCCTTTTCGCTGGTTGAACGCCGCTTTGGCGCTGGCTTCCAGAAGTTTCGAGATATCGTACCAGCGGGTATCGCCAATTTTTTGCCCCATAATTTGAGACATTGGCGCCAGAATAAAGGCCCTGGGGTCATCAACGTTATACACCGCGTGACCCAGCCCCATGATTTTTCGCCCGGCGTTCAGCTCTGTCTGCACATAGGAATCCACAGCATCTGGCGTACCGATTTTGAGCAGCATTTCCATGACCCGGGCGTTGGCCCCGCCGTGAAGCTCTCCGGATAACGACCCCGCGGCCGCGGATACCGCGGCGTAGATATGCGCTCTGGTCGAAGCGACCTCCCTTGCCGCGAAAGTCGAGGCGTTGAACGAATGCTCGGCATGAAGCACCAGGCAAACATCCATAAACCGCGCGGTTTCGGGATCCGGGCGAACGCCCGTCAGCATGTGCAGAAAATTGGCGGCATGATCCAGTGACGGATTGGGGGAGATTGGTTCTCGATGATGGCGGATTTGATGCCATGCCGCGATGATGGTGGGAATCTTGGCGATCAAGCGTTCGGCCTTTCGGAGGGCGCTTTCCCGCGATGTGTCGGTGATCTCCGGATCGTGATGCGCCAGCATCGAAATTGCGGATTGCAGGATATCCATGGGCAGTGCATGAAATGGCCGGGTTTTGAGCGCCGCCGTCATTTCGGGCGGCAGGCCGCGTTCCGGGATGAGCCGTTCTTTGAATTTTTGAAGCTCACGCTGCGATGGCAATTTTTCGTAAAGCAGCAAGTATGCCACTTCCTCGAATGTAGCGTTGGCGGCCAGGTCCTGAATCAGATAGCCTCGATAGATCAGTCGTCCGGCATCGCCATTGACATCGCTGATGCGGGTGTCGGCGATTTTGACCCCCCGCAGCCCGGTGTTGAGTACTACCTTGCAGTCATCCATAAACAACTCTCCCCGGATAATGATGAAGACACCAACCGCCCCATTTCAATAAAGGTCAAATTTGATGCTCTCGTAAAGAGTCGGTTTTGAGGCCGGCTTTGTAAAAAATTCGCAGGCAAGACGCCTAAATCCTGAGGCGTGAGGCGTACCTAATCGTACGCCGCAACGACGAAGGATGCAGCGCAACGCAGCATCCGGACTTTTTACGACGCCGTCAATAGTCAATCCACATATCGGCTTCATTGCCGCACTGAGAACAGGTTGCCGTTCCTTTGATCTTGCGGGAGGCTTCGGATTTGGGAGCAGCACCGCCGGGTTGAGCGGTGGCAGGTTCATCTGGAAGCGTGCAGGTGATTTGCATTTCGGCTTCGTTACCGCATTTTTCGCATTTGCAAACCTGTTTTTTGACGATGTTTGCCATGAGTGTCTCCTTTCAGGCGTGGGGTGTGAACAGATATATGAATCATTGAACGGATTGATTCTTATGCCCGATTAGCAGGATGTGTCAATAAAAATATGGAGGATTCGAGGCGCATCCATCAATAAATCGAGATTGACCGCGCCATATCGAATGGTGTAGGCTTACAGTATGTTGAAACAAGCATGGAAACACATGGCGGTTTCCATGATAGCGGCAGAACCGGATACACGTTCCGGCAATCAATCATCAGTGATTAAAGCATCCCATGAAGATCATTGCCAATTCTATTCCTCTCAGTAACCTTAAGACCGGCATTGGCCGCTACATGTACAATCTGTACAGCGCCATAACGTCAACCGGAGATGCGGCGCCTTATTTTTTCAATGGATCACCGGCGACGCCGCGTCTGTCCGCAGATGTCAATACAGAAGGGTGGATACGCGCCACGGCATTCGCATGGCGGCTTCCGGATGCCTTGGTGTTTATGCTGCGGTCCATGCACTGGTGGTATTTTGAACATAAACTGAAAACCGCCTGTCAGAGACAATCCTTTGACATTTATCATGAAACCGCCTTTGTCCCCGCGGATGTCACCCATATCCCGGTTGTCTATACCATTCACGATCTGTCTCTGATGCACCATCCGGAGACACATCCCAGAGAGCGGGTCTGGTTTTTCAACTATTTTTTCAAACGCCGGCTCCGGTATGCGAGTCATATTCTGACAGTGTCCGAGTTTATCCGCTCTGAAATTATCCATTATCTGAAGATGCCTGCGTCCAGGGTGACGGCAATTCCTCTGGCCGCGGACCCTGTTTTTTCCCCGAGGCCGCCGGATGTCGTCAAAGACCTGTTGCGGCAAAAGGGGTGGCCGGACGCTTACATCCTGTTTGCAGGGTCGCTGGAGCCCCGAAAGAACCTGCGGGCGCTGGTGGCGGCCATCCGGATCGCAAAAACGAACCTGCCGGTGCTGCTGACCGGGTGGCAGGGCTGGGGCGATAAACCCTGGATTCATGAACTTTGCCAGATGGGGCTGGCCGACCGGTTCATATTTACCGGCTATGTGGATGACGATACGCTGGCCTGTCTTTACAGCGGGGCGTCCATGCTGGTATATCCGAGTCTTTACGAAGGATTCGGGCTGCCGATC
>JAJYBO010000048.1 GCA_021778975.1 Deltaproteobacteria bacterium | reverse complement strand
AGACCGGTCCTTATGCGGATCGGGCGGGTCACGATGTCAATTATTTGAGTGTCTCCGGCATTCTGGAACTGATCGGAGATCCGGATGAACCGCCGGCTATTCCCGGTGTTCAGCTCGCGGATATCGCCGGCGGCGGGATGAATGCGGCCATCGGCATCCTCCTTGCTCTGACCGCTCGCAACCAGACGGGCAAAGGACAATACATTGATATCTCCATGACAGATGGTTTGCTGGGGTTTTTGTCCATCCCGCTGTTCTTTCATCAGCAAACTCAAAAACTTCCCAGACGCTCCGACGGAATGCTGTCACACCGTTATGCCTGCTACAATACCTATGAAACCGCGGACGGCCGCTATCTTTCCATTGGTACGGTGGAACACCGTTTCTGGAAGAAACTCTGTGAATATCTGGACATTCCGGAATATATAGACTTCCAGTACGATGATACCCGACGCACGGAAATCATTGATACACTGCGTTCCATTTTCCGGCATCGAACCCTCGATCAGTGGGAAAACGATCTGGGCAATCTGGATGTTTGCTGGGCAAGGGTGCAAACCCTCGATGAAGTGCTGAAATCGCCTCTGTTCAAGGCAAGAGATATGATCGTGAATATCGAAGACAGGGATGGCGTTAAAACGCTCGCGCCAGGAATCCCGATCAAACTTGGACAGACACCGGGACGCGTCCGGACGCCGGCCGTGAAATTTGGCGAAAACGCCGTATCCATCCTGAAAGAGCTGGGTTATACGGACGCAGATATCACCGTCTTCAAAGAAAAAGGGGCGGTTTTGCTGCCGGAATGAATATGCAATATCGGAGCATCATCAGGCCTGACCTTTCATGCGCGCTGTCCCTGACACTGACTTTTATTTTCTGGTGCATCGCCGGCTATCCAGTCGCCATTGACGCGCCGGCGGTGGCGCCCCATCACAAACTTCAAAGCGTATCTTACGCGCCATTCGAAAAAGACCAGACACCGCTGAATCCCAAAGGGCTGGTGATATCGGATCGGCGCATTGATGCGGATCTGGCCATTTTGTCTCGGCGCTTCAATGGCATTCGCACCTATTCCGCCATCGGCCTGGAAAATGTACCCAGGTACGCGAAAAAATATGGATTGAAAATGCTGCTGGGCGCATGGGTCGGCGCGGATCCGGTTGTCACCGAAAAAGAACTGCAAACGGCTATCGAACTGACCAGGCGTTATCCCGATGTTGTCCAGGCGGTTGTGGTGGGCAACGAAGCGCTGCTTCGCGGGGAGGTCACAGCATCTCAGCTTGTCGAATATATCCATCAGGTGAAATCCGCACTGCCCGGAGTTCCCGTTACATACGCCGACGTGTGGGAATTCTGGCTCAAACATCCCCGGATAGCGCCGGCCACTGATTTTGTAACCATCCATATTCTGCCTTACTGGGAAGACCATCCGGTTTCAATTGACGATGCAGTGGCGCATGTCCAGAAAATACGCAACGAGATCGCCCAAAAAATTCCGGGCAAGGAAATTCTCATTGGAGAGACCGGCTGGCCTTCCGAAGGTCGTATGCGAAAAGGCGCATTGCCCAGCCCTGTAAATCAGGCGCGCTTTATGCGCGGATTCGTCCAACTGGCGGCAAAAGAACACTGGCGGTACAACCTGATCGAAGCCTTCGATCAGCCCTGGAAGCGCGACAAAGAAGGCGCTGTCGGCGGCTACTGGGGGTTATACGACCAGAACCGGACCGATAAACATGTTCTTTTCGGATCCGTATCCAATTTTCCGAACTGGAAAGCGCTGGCGGCGATATCCGCCCTGACGGTTGTCTTCACCCTGTGGATTGGATATCGCTTCAGTTCCATGAGCGGATTGCGATGGGTTTTCTTCACGGCTGCCGGTGTAATCGGAGCTGTTTTAATTGTATTGCAGGGAAACCAGTTTTTCATCATATCCCGTAATATCCTGGAATATGTTTGGGCGGTTATCGTTCTGGGGCAGGCCGTTGTCGTTTATCAGATGGGGCTTTATGCCATTGCCTCCGGAATTCTTCCGCCATGCAGCGACATCCATGAAACACTGGATTTTTTACGCGGACAGCGCCGGTATGTCTCCGGAATTTCGACAAGTCTTTTGTGGCTAAGCATATTGATCTGCGCACTGATCGCTTTACTGTCGCTGCTTTTTGACGCCCGATACCGCAGCTTCAATATGTATGGATTTCTGATACCGGCGCTCACCTTTATGGGGTTTTCTTATGCCGATGTCGGGTTGAAGAACACGCGGGATGCTGTGGAACGGCTTATCGCTTTGATACTGGCGGCAGCGGCCATTGGGGTATGGATCAACGAAACGCCTTTGAACGGGCAGGCGGATGTCTGGGTGCTGGATTGTCTGCTGCTGGCCTGGCCACTCTGGCGGAAAAACAGGGATGCTTCGTTACGTCCCCTGCTGTCGGCAGGCGTTTTGCTGATAACGGCATACGCGATTTTGGCCGCCATGAAATACGGGTTTCTGAATTCCGATGCAATGGGGGTTCTGTGTGCGGCCAGACCAGAGGTGGCGCTTTGCCGTTTCCGCTCTTTGCTGGGAGTGATGATGTATTATCAGATTTTCGGGGCGGCGGCGCTGATTCTGGCGACTCTGGCGGTCTGGCGCGACAGTGTCCGCCTGAGCATGGCGGCGCTTGTGGTATGTCTGTGCAGCTTCATCTTTTACAATGCAGGGATGGGTGCTGTTGCGTTTGTTATCGCGGGCCTCGTTCTGGCGCATCGTAAAGTGGGCAGGGGGGCTGCCGATAGTCCGACAACGCCCCCCCAATAAGGCGATTTCCAGAAATGCCCCGGCCTGATCGCCCGTTTCCGATTCTCAGTGTGTCCTTTAACGAATGACCCGCACCGCCAGAAGCCTGTCCAGCAGTGATCCGCCACGCGCGCCTTTTCCCAGCGCCAGATCCGTTACCGCAACCCGACCTATCTTGTAAATGCGATCACCGCCCGATACATGAGCATGATATCCCCATATATCGTGAATGACATATGGGGTGTCATCCACCTTGCCCAGATAGAGCATGATGTGGCCTTTCATATACAGCAGTGTCTCGCCCCCCACCGCTTTGTTCAGAAGCCCTCCATTTTTGACTGCCGGAGTCGTGGCGGGTGTGAATTCTCCCACCAAATCGCCGACAAAAGCCTGATCCGCAGAATTGCGAGGCAGCATGATTCCCACTGTGGCAAAAACTTCCTGAACGAATCGGGAACAATCCTGCTCTCCGTACATACCGCCCCAGCCATATGGCGTATCGAGCATCTTAAAAGCCTGTTGCAGAATATTGCGAGCGGTATAGGGCAGATATCCCGCATTCGCGGAGGATTTCGATACATATCCCTGACGAATGACCAGATATCCATTGGCATCCCGCGCCGGAATCTGCACATGAAACAGGTGGTCGTCCGTTGGGATCAACGGCAACCGGGCGCCCATCTGCACCGAACTTTCAGCATGCGTCTGTTCCGGATTCATGTAGATGTCGGTCTTTGGGGACGTTGTCACCACAAAAGCGTCCGGACGCACGTAAGACTCCAGCTTGAAGCGCGTACACCGGGCGATGCGGTCACTTTCCACCCAACCGGCGCTGTCTGGCGCCCGCACATACGTCCACCGCCCATCCAGCGTTCGATGCACGATCAACACCGGCGTTCCCATGTCCAAAGCGTTATTCTGAAGCATATCAATATCCACATCCGAAGACCGGGCAAACAGCCTTTCCATTGTCGGCAGAACGCGCTGATCCGTAAAGCATGTGATAACACCATAAGCCGGATAAATCTCGGATTCCAGCCCCCCCAAATCCATATCCCGCATCATGCGGTCATAAAATTTGGAAGATACGGAACCGCCGGAAGACAGATACCGGGTCGCACTGCGCAGATGGGCGACATCTTTTCGGATAGCATCGGCGATTTCTTTGTTCGCAAAAGGCTGAGTGACCCGTGTGATATCCAGAACGGTTTTCAGATCTGTTTCAATGCGCCAGTTCAGCGCCTGAATTTGCTCCGATGACAGCACCAGGGCGTCCGGAGACGGATGGCGGGTGATCCAGTACCCCGCGGTCATCATGTCTTTGTCGGTACCCGGAATCATCGTCGGCGCGGCAAAGGGTTGACGACCGCAGCATCCTGAAAAAATCAGCAGAAAAATCAGACACCCTGCCGTAAGAAAATGACAATTGCAGCGTTTCACCAGTGATGGTCCTCCATTGTGAAATACCCGTCGAGACTCATTGGCAATGGTTTGACGAAAAAATACATGTGCAGCGCACGAACGGCGCGCCGCCATGACAGACATGCTACTGCGCCAGCAGCCGTTCGACGCAGGCTTTGAGGTCTTTGATTTTAAAGGGTTTGGGAAAAAAATCATCCACCTTGCCGCGCACCGCCTCGATGGCGGAATCCATACTGGCAAAAGCCGTAATCATGATCACTTTGGTGCCGGGAGCTTCCTTTTTGACGATTCTGAGAACTTCCATACCATCAATCCCTTTCATTTTCAGGTCCGTAATGATGACATCGAAAGACTCTTCCTTCAACCGGGCCAGCGCAGGAGCAGCGCTCAGAAATGTCTCCACATGATACCCTTCTTTCTCGAACGTGGCTTTGATCATCTTACCCACAATATTTTCATCATCAATTACAATGATTTTAGCTCCACTCATCACTTGTCTCCTTTTTGTCGTATGCAGGCAGTTCTATGGTGAAACAGGTACCGACGCCCAGTTCGCTCTGCACCCGGATGCTGCCCTGATGGTTCTGGATGATGCCGAAACTGACAAACAGCCCCAGCCCCGTGCCGCTGGCCTCTTTGGTGGTGAAAAACGGATCGAACACATGCGGCAGAAACTCCGGCGGAATACCCTTGCCGGTATCCCGCACCTCGATCTCCACACGATCACTGTCTGCATTCGACCGGGTGCCAATAAACAGTTCATCGCCTGCTGTCGCCGCCTGAATGGCGTTCGTGATTAAATTGATCAGCACTTCCTGAATCTGGTTGATATCGATATAAACCTGCGGAAGCCTGTCTGCAAGACAGATATTGATATTGATGTTGGAAATACTGATCATGTTCTGAACCAGTTTGAGACTTTTCTGCACCACATCGTTAACCTGGGCTTCGTCCCGGTTGGGCTTCTTGGGTTTGGAAAAATCCAGCAGATTTTTGACGATCTCCCGGATGCGTTCCGTCTCCTCCTCGATTTTGCTCATGTAATCGAGTCTCTCCTCCCGTCCGAGATCATCGTAGAGTTCCGAATACGCCTGCGCCATCATGGAGATGTTGTTGAGCGGATTGCCCAGTTCATGCGCCACCCCGGCTGTCAGAATACCGATGGATGCCAGTTTTTTAGACTGAATAATCAGCTCTTCGTGTTTCTTCAGCTCTTCGGACATGGAGTTGATGGCCTTCATGACCGATCCCAGTTCATCGGATGGGTTCGGCATAAAGAAAGAAAAGCACCGGACACGGGACAGAAACGTCATAACAGCGTCCTGATCCGCCGGCAAATCGGTTTGCACCTTTGTGAACGTACCTTCGGAGATGGCGTGCGCCACTTTCTCGATTTCGGTCAGTGATTTCAGAATACGGCGGGATATCAACTGGGAGAAGCCCAGCGCGGAAAATAAAATGAGTACCAGAGACGTGAACAGACCGGTGCGGGAATCCGCGATAATCCGGTTGACATTGCTGCGTTCCATCTTGGTGATGTGATCGGAAAACTCCCGCAGTTTCTGCCCGGCTTCCCGGATGCGGGATTGCAGTTCTTCCGGGGCCGGCGCATTGACATTCGCACTGCTGATGACCTGAAGATAGGCGTGTGTGCTGGATTCCAGTTGTTTGTAGCTTTGCGCGCCGATCGCCTTGACGATATCCGTCCGTCCGTACTCCATCGCCGTCTTGCTTTCATTCAGTTTCGCCTGGATGGCTTTGAGCGCGGAAGCATCTTTGTAGAGAAAATAGTTCTTTTCAGAAAGCCGCATCTCCAGAAATGAGGCATTCATGTCGTCGGCAATTTCCACATACCGCAGCTTGGTCAGCAGAAGGTTCAGGTTCTGATAGGCGAAAAAGCCCGTCAGCGCGATCAGCAGAATATTGAATGTATTGGCAAGGATGATCTTGTGAACGATCTTCATGGCGATTCCTTCCGCGTCAAACGCTTAGCTCATTTTCGGAGCCTCTCGCTGCTCCTTTCGAACCGGCCAGTACCACATGATACCGTCGGCGATCATCAGAAGGCCGGTCAGAATAATGATGACATCCACCATCGTCATGATGCTGAATTTAAAATACTCGATCAGACCCGTGCCGATACCGACAAAGGACGACCCGGTGCGGATGAAGGACAGACCGGTGCGGGCGCGGGCGTAAATGGTGCGGTAACAGGCCAAAACCGTCCGCTGAGCCGCCAGCGCCGTCCGTTCGTGCGCGAGATAGGATCGAACCTTGTTGTCCGTTGAATTTTCGATAAACACGCAGGAGTTGGGCAACAAATCCATCAAACGGGCCAGCATGGTGCCGCGGGGAGGCGCTTCCTCAGGGCGCTCCTTTTCAGCGAACTGATAGTTTTCCAGAAAATGCAGTGTGGCGGAACTGACCTCGATCAGGGTATGGGGCGCCGGAGGCCGAACGATGGATCGTTTGATTCTGAAATAGCTGGAAAACCCAAGCAGCAGCAGCAGCACGCCTACAACAACCATCGTCCAGCAGAACATGGTCCAGAGCTGGCCGCCTCTTTCGAGCTGCAACATTACCCGTCCGGTGGTAATCAGCCCCAACCCCCAGCGCAATGAACTGAAGTGGGTTCTGGCAATGGCGAAATCCGTCCGGTAACAGGCCAGACGGGTGCGCCAGCGGGACATGATGTTGCGCCAGAACGCGAGCCCCGTTCGTTCATTACCGATGATATGTGCGGGAGGGCCGTTCAGAAAATCCTGGATAAATGATTGAATATCTTCGACCAGCGCCACGCGGAATTCGAGTGTTTCCGCATGAACCATACGCCGAACCTGCTCCATGACAAAGGGATCTGCCGGATCGCTGGTCGCAATGATGACGGTATCGCCATCCCGAATTACCGGAAACCAGAGCGCTCCGCAGAGAAGGTTGATATCCAGCCCCGTCAGCAGATCCGGAGGTACTGCCGTACGTTCGTCATATTCGACCCAGCGACACTGATAATGGTCTGCAAGCGCCTCCAGGAGCTTGCGCCGGGGAATGTTGAGTTCATGCCGGAGAATAATTTCGATGTTAACGGAACGCACGCTGGCGGCAATGCCAGCCGTCCGCAGCATATCGGAATTAATGACATTTCTGGCCGTCAGCAGCCGGAAACGCTCGACATCGGCATCCACCGTATCGGAATAATCCGCGGGGTCACATATCATCATGACTGAATACCACCTTCGGCCATTCCGGAGTGGGTCTTCCATAATCCGGCAGGGCGATTTCCATATCCGACGTGCAATAGGGGAATTGTTTCTTGATTTTTTCCGCCGGGAAATGCCAGTAGGAGCCATCCACGATCAGCACAAGCCCGACCGCAATCAGCACCATGTTGAGACACGACCAGTAGAGGTTCCTGAAACCGAAAAAAACCTGCAACCCCATGCCGACGGAAAATATGCTGGTGCCGGTACGAATGAATGCCAGCCCGGTGCGGGACTGCGCCATTACGGTTCGAAGCCGGGCTTTGACCGTGCGTCTGTCCGCGGTCAGCGTCCGTTCGAGGGCCAGCCCCGTCGTTCCCCAGATGCCCGGCGCACTGTCGCCGTTGATCCGCAATGGCGACGGCAGGTCGTCGGGGCTGATGCGCTTATGAAACGGCGGAAACATGAAATCCCAGATGGATACGCGTCGGGTCGCCTTTTCAAGACCCATATCGCTGTATTTTCCGGCCTGACGGCCCGGCAGATACCAGTGAAGACCCTCCAGCATCATACTGATCCCAAACAAAATCATGATAACATCAAATATACTCCAGAGGCTCTCGTGATATTCCCGTAAAAAAGCGATACCCAGACCGATGAACGCCACGCCGGTCCGGGTGAAGGCAAGCCCTGTCCTGGCCTGCGCCATGACCGTGCGAAAACCGGCCAGCATGGTGCGTTCTTCGGCCAGATCGGTTCTGTCAATGGCTAAAAACCGGCGCTTCTGAACCGGAGACAATCGGTTCCAGCGGGAACGGAGCAGATCCGCGCCCGGCACTGGCGGTGTCCGATGGTATGCAGGCCCTTCCGGAGATGTAATCTGCTCCAGAATTGTCGTGCCGAAGGTAGGCTCTGTAGCGCTTTTTCCCACCGATTTTCTGCCCACCTGCCGGGCCGGCAGATACCAGGTGAACCCATCCAGCACCATGACAATGCCGCTTGCCAGAAGCAAAAACTCCGGAATGGTCAGATACCCGAAACCAAACAGCCTGAACAGCGTCAGGCTGATGGAAAGAAAGGCAATGCCGGTGCGGATGAACGCCAGACCGGTTCTGCCCTTGGCCAGAATCGTCCGGTATTGGGCCAGCATCACCCGCTGATTCGCAAACCAGGTGCGCAGTTTGGCCAGCGCCGTCCGGCTGGCGGACGCCGGGTACCCGGGGTTGATGTCCTGATGGTTTTCGATGATGGCAACGATATCTGACGGCAGCGCCATCAGCAGGTGCAGTTTATCGCTTCCCAGTGTTTTCCGGATGGACGCCAGCACCTCCGGATCCCGCGGCCGGCTCACCGCGACCGTAACGGCCCCATCTCGACAATGCAGCGGAAACCAGAATTCCTGTTTGAGCCGCTCCAGCGAAATTTTTGGCAGAAGCTCAGCGGGAAGTTGAAGCCGTTCGTCATATTCGATGAACGGAATTCCATAATACTGCGCCAGACATTGCAGCGCTTCATGCCGGGGAATTCGGCATTTCATCAGGAACGCTTCGCCATCGCCGTCCGTTTTTTCGAATTCGGATATCAGTTCAAGATGCTGCATTTCTAAAAACCAGCACCGGCCGCGTTGTCAACCGCGCGATATTGAGCGCTTCATCACTGATAAGCCCCAGGTATTTCGGACGATGATGCCCATAAGCCCCCAGCACGACCAGATCATAGCGGCCGGTCGCCACTTCCTTGAGAATTTCGTCCGTAAAAACACCGATGGTCTTTTTGGTCAACGGCGCATGCTGAAATTCTTTCAGTTTCTGCTCGGCCTGCGTCAGGCAGGACTGAGCGGCCGTATCGTCTTCTCCCCTGTCCGATTCCTGAACGTGCAGAACGGTGATCTCCGGTTTGCGTTTCTGAAACAGCATCCCGATAAAATCGAGCGCATCCCGGTCGCACGCGGATCCGCGGTAGGCGATCAAGACGCGCTGAATCTGCCTGAAATTCCGGACGATGAGAACCGGTTGGGTGGCATGGTGCAGTATTTTATCGTGCACCGTACCGAGAATGAACCCCTTGATCGCGGACTGTTCCTGCGCGCCCAGAACGATCATGTCGTAGTGATAGGTGCGGGCCAGATGCAGAATTTCTTCCGCCGGATCGCCGGTGATGATTTTCGGCCAGCAGGGAACCTTTCCGTTTTCGCAGAGTTCGCAGGAATTCAGTACGTCTTCGGCCACCATCTCGGTTTCCTGCTCGATCCACGCCTTGATTTCATCCTGGCCCACAAAAGGGGCGTACAGGGTTTCATTGCCGATATCCGTTTCATCCGGCTTCACATAAACCGCATCCACCTTCGCGTCAAAATTTTCCAGCAAATGGCAGGCGTAGCGAAGCGCCTTCTGCGATTCGCCGCCTTTGTCCACAGCCACCAACACTTTCATAAGCACCACCTTATCGCAACACCAGCACCGACGACGGACAGGCGCTGGCGAATTTTTCCACCCAGTCTCGGGGAAACAGCAGGGTCAGCAGGGATTTTTTACCCATCCAGAGCGCCAGCAGGTCGTCTCCGGTATGGGTGGAAAGAACGGATTCAAATTTGGACTGCTCCGCCAGCCGCGTGTTGATCGGGATTCCCCTGTCACCGAAATAATCACCGAGCCGAATCAACTGGGTATAGGCTTCCGGTTTGGCGCCGCCATCCCTGGTCAGACCGACAAGTTCGAGCTGCGCCCCGTGAATGGTCAGTATCTGATTGATCATTTCAATGGACTCCTGGCTGGCCGCTGTCTGATCGAGGCAGGCCAGCACCCGGTTGATGGGTCTGTCTTCCTTGATGAGCAGCACCGAACAGGTGGCATTACCGATAACTTTCTGAGGCGCCGTAGAACTTGCCGAATCCCACGTACAGGATTTACCCTTGCCGCTGCATCCCATGACAATCAGATCGCTGCCATCACGGACAGCTTCACTCAGAATTTCGGTGTCGGCATTGCCGACGCGCAGGCGCACCCGAAGCTCTTTTTTAATCCCGCGGCGCACCTGAACTTCTTCCCAGCTTCCGTTTCTGAGCGCCATCCATTCATATTCCCAGCGCTCCTGCGCGTAAGGGGAATCCGAGCCGCCGAGGGCCTCCAAGAATTCTTCCCGATACCGGTGCAGCGCCTCCGGCATGGGATCGCGGGAGGACGGCTGCGTGGGACTTACCGCCAGCAGCGTGACATCCGCCCATGTATGCCAGGCCAGTTCGATGACTTTTTTTAGTGCATATGCGCTGTAAGGGTGTTCATCCCCGGCGAACAGAATTCTCATGGCGCCTCCTTATCATACTAATTTAACTACAGATTACATGATGACGAAGCCATCCGGATTTCAATTTTTCAAAAGCGCCTCGCGTTTGGTTTCGGCTTTTTTGACCACGTCCAGAATCTCTCCCAGCTTGAACGGTTTGGCGACAAAATCGAAGACCCCTTTCTGATACGATTCTCTGGCGGTTTCCATGGTGGCAAACCCGGTAATGACAATGACTTCCGTTTCCGGATACCGTTTTTTGACTTCCGTCAGAAAAGCCATGCCGTCCAGCCCATCCATTTTCAGGTCCGTGATCGCTACATCGAACGAGCGCTCCGTCAGCCGGTGCATGGCCTCGCGGCTTCGGGTGAACGATTCCACCTCATACCCCGCTTTTTCCAGCGCCGGTTTCAGCCGTTTGCAGACAATAGGCTCATCATCCAGGATTAAAACCGTTGTTTTCCGATCCGATGTCATGGATACACACTCCTTTGAAAAAATCACTCACATGCTGATGGATATCATCGTCGCTGTTCATCTGAACGTCCAATTGCCGGGTATAGGCGACCAGACAGCCGATCATCGTTATTTTTTCGATCATGGCGTCCTTTTCCAGCTTCTTGATACGCCCCACCACCAGATCGCCGCGGATTTCCACCCGAAAATTGAACCGTTCCAGCACCTCGCCGATGAAGCGCGCTCGCCGGGATCTGCGGGTGACATCCGTTACACCGCCAAGAAACCGGAAATACGCATAGTTGTCATTGGGTTTTTCGGACACATACGCGTCTATGATATTGAAATGGTATCCCAGCCGCAAGTTCAGGTCAAGATATTCGGCGGATACCACCGCCAGATTTCGGTTCATGTACCGGGCGCTTTCGGATGCGGCGGAAAATGTCCGCGTCAGGCTCGACATGAAACTGCCGAAATCCACAGACATGGGTTCCGTACTCCACATTCCCGGCGCGGTCAACCCTTTCAAAAACGCTTTCATGGGGGTCGAGGCGATATCTTCGGGTGTGATGTCCCGGGACATCACATTTCCGGCCTGGATGCCGCCACCGATATCAATGACGATCAGCCCCAGGGGAATGGCGAATTTGAGCCGTTTGGAAGTGGCGTCCGCTTTGGTGGTACGCGTGTCTCCGAGGTGAATCAGGTGCTGCACGGCCTTTTCGTGAACGAAGCGAATGATATCATGGACCGTCTGACATCCGGATGGTTTGAAATTTTGATCGTGCGGGTCAATAAGGTTTAACGGGCTGATATTGCGTAATATCCGGCGTAGCAGCCGATATTCGTAGGATTCCTCGAACACATCCTCGGAAGTGATTTCATCATAACAGAGTTCCGGAATCAGTCCGGAATAGACAATATTCTGGGAAGCATCCAGGGTAATGCCGTCTCCGGTTTTCAGAACGCGGGTGGCGACGCCCGTATTCACGATGGCCGGGACCCGGAACTCACGGGCGATGGTGGCCATATGCCCCATCGGCGACCCCACATCCGTCAGAACGCCTTGAATCCGGCGCATGACCCGCGCCAGTCGTGGTGACGTGTACCGGGCGACCAGAATAGCCCCTGTTGGAACATTCTGCAAATCGTCGTCGCTTGTGACGACAAACACTTTGCCCGCCACCACCCCGCGCTGCGCCACAACGCCCTGATGGTTCAGAAGAATGGCGTGATCGCTCATGGCCCTGGCCACATGATCCGCCGTGCGTCCCGGCGGGGTGTGAATGTACAGGGGCCTTGCCTGCAGAACGACCATCTCGCCTTCCGTATCAATCGCCCATTCGATATCCTGCGGGCGTTTGAAATACCGTTCGATCAGCAGTGCGGTTTCGGCCAGCTTCTGAACCTGCGCCGGCGTCAGACACGGCTCTTGCTGACAAGCATCGGGAACCGGAACTGTTTTGGTGCCACCCGCCGCCTCCAGCGCCATCATGGTGGTTTTTCGCGCCGCCGTAACACTCTTGATGATATGCGGCGGCGTGCGGTTGACCTTGAAACGATCCGTCTGCACACTGCCGTCCACCACTGGTGCGCCCAGACCCCAGGCGGCGGTGATCAGCAGTGTGTCGGTTTCGCCCGAAAGCGCATCGAGCGTATAGATGACGCCGCTGACTGCCGCGTTCACCATGCGCTGACAGCCTGCCGACATGGCCAGTTCGTGAATCTGAAACCCTTTTTCGTGACGATACGCCAGCACCCCGGAGGCATAGGCGCTGGCCAGCACCTTACGGTAGCTGTCCAGAAGCTGATTCGCCGGAACATTCAGAAAAGACTGATACTGCCCCGCGAAACTGTGAATGCTGTCTTCGCCCCAGGCGCTGCTCCGCACCGCGAAACAGGGCGTATCCCCGGATTTGCGGGAGCGCACCGCATCAATAGCCGTCTCCACCTGCCGGGTCATCTCCGGGGGAAAGCTGCCGGACAGGAAATGCGCCTGAATTTCCGAAGCGATTTCTTCACAGGCGGCCGCATCGTCCGGATCCCAGAGCGACATGGCCTGCACCAGATAATCGCCCAGACCGTTTCGTTCTATATACGCCCGAAAGGCGCTGGTCGTGATGGCGAATCCGTCCGGCGTCGGCAGATCGAGGATGTTGCGGATATCCGCCAGATTGGCGTTCTTACTGCCCACCAGCTCGTACATGTCCTGCCCCAGCGCCGAATACAGAATGGCGAAATCGCCCTGGGGCAGCACCCATTTCCCGGAAAGCGCCTGCTGAATGGTGTCGTTAATCTCTTCGAACACCTCGAAAAGATGCACGTACTTTCCGGGCGACAGCGTATTCAGATCCAGCACCAGACGGAAAATATGATTTTTCAACTGCTCATAAGTGGATAAAATGTACTGCTTGTCGAAAACGTAATCCCCGCTGAGCTTATCCCCCATGTCTGCAATCAGTTCCAGCGCCTCGTTGTTGGAGGCCAGAATGTTCTGAAACTTCTTGAAGAGCTTTGAGAACGGATATTCCGGCTCCTGACTGTGGCGCTGCTGAAAATAGCCTCGAATGCTTTGGATGAAGCGTATCAGTCTGTGTAACATGGTGGTGAACTCGTCATCATCGTCTATCAGCGGGAATCAGAATACCATTTTCAGTGTGCGCCCTTGCCGCCGCCGAAAAATACGCCGGTGAAAAGACCGGCAACCACAGCGACCAGCGTTGCCAGAATTCCATACAGCGCACTGTGATCAAATGCAAGAGAGGAAAGCACTTTCGGGAAGCTGTCTAACTTCACGGCCAGAGGATGCTGCCAGGTGGCGACAATATCCCCTTTTCGCAC
>JAJYBO010000281.1 GCA_021778975.1 Deltaproteobacteria bacterium | reverse complement strand
ATCTGAAACAATACCTGGCCTTCTTTGACCAGCGCGCCTTCGGTATAGACGCGTTTATCGAGAAAGCCATTGACCCGCGCATTGATGTTGACCATATGAGAACTTTGGGTGGTGGCTACAAACTCGAAAGAAACAGGAACATCACGAGGTGTCACGGTTATGGTGGATACCAGTGGAGGAGCGGGGGCGGAGACGGCTGCCGGCTCATGAGTTTCACAACCGGGAAACAACGCCATTATAAAAAAGAGCACCAGGGACAATCGGACGAAACAGTTTGAAAGATTACGCGATATCCGCTTCATAAAAAACATCTCCGTTGGTTGGCGTGGAAATAGATGGGGAGACAAACCAGCAGGTGACGAAGAAATCACGCCATCGAAAGAATGCCGGCAATCGCATCGTATTCGTTGATCAAGCCCGGCCGGATCTGAACCTTGACGCGGATGTTCCGGCCGGTGGTGTAAAACCCTTTGACCATATTGAATTGCTGGCTTTCGATGACTTCTATAATCAGCTCTTCGGGAGTAGCGCCCTGACGCACCGCTTTCTGCCTGAGCAGGTCGCTGGCGGTCTGTACGGCATCGTCACTGGAAAAATCTCGTTTTACGGCGATCGAGAACAACTCTTCCGGCGATGCGGCAATACCGCGCTGCGTGTCGGCGAACAAGCTGACCTCACAGGTGGTGCGCGCCAGCGCGGCGCCAATGGCGTTGGCCACATCCCAGCGCGGCACAACGCCCACCCTAAAATCGGATATTTCCTCGAAATGCCTGGCAAAATACGGTGCAGGCCCTCCCAGAATCAGAATTTTCCGGGGATCTACCCGATAGCCTTCCTGAAGTTCGTGGATGGTATAGACGGGCTTCTGGTTGATCCGATCCAGCAATACCCTGGCCTCGGTCAATATCATCCGGCAGGTCTGGTCAAAAACACGCAGCGCCGCCGCTTCAACGGAACAATGCAGCGTTTCGGCGATATCGTGAAACCCCTGCACCGCTTTGTCGCGGTCGCCGGTTTTAATCCGCCCCATGATGCACAAAGCGTCTGTCGGCGTGGGAACAGGCCCGCCATAGGCCATCGCCGGCCCAATACGCTCCGGCCCCACCTGAATGACGCCATCCTGTATGGAAATCTTGCTATCGCCGCCAATGGGAACGGAATGGCTCTCTATCGAGCGAATCAGCGTTTTGTACGGCCCCAGACATATCCCCAGCGGATTCAGAACCGGCACATAATTGACCAGCACCGCCATATCTGTGGTGGTGCCGCCAATATCCATCACCAGGCTGTCTTCATCGTCGAAAGCAAAGGCCAATGACCCCATGACGCTCGCCGCGGGACCGGACAAAATGGTCTGCGCCGGAAAGTTCATGGAAGATGCAAAATTCATGGTGCCGCCATCGGCTTTCATGATATGAATGGGAATTTTAAGCCCTTTTTGTTCTAAAGATTGCTGAACCGCTTCAAAAAACTGTTTGTGGAGGGGATAAACCGCGGCGTTGAGATAGGTGGTGGCGATACGCCTGGGAAAATTGAGGGCTCCGGAAATTTGATGCCCCAGAAAAACTTTCTCGAATTGAGAGCGGATACGTTCGTCAATGAACAGCTCGTGCTGGGGATTGCGCGTCGAGAACTTCCCGACCACGCCGACATACCGGATGCCCTTTTCGGAGAACCGGCGCGCCGCCGCATCTATTTCATCGGCGTTGACAGGCTCGATTTCTCTGCCCCGGTGATCAATGGAACCTGAAACCATCTCGTAATACGGATTGGTGCGATAAAATTCGGGAGATATTCCGGGCCCGGCGGACACAATCATGCCGACATCGGACACCTTTGTCTGCGCAATGGCGTTGGTAGTGAGTGTGGTACTCAGAACAATCCGGCGAATCTGGTCAGGAGGAATGCCCTCGGTGATACTGTCCAGCCCGGACTGCACCGTTTGAAACAACGCTTTGGAATCCGTCCGGACCTTCTTGGCCCTGACAATGCCCTCGTCGCCGAGAAGCACCACATCGGTATAGGTGCCGCCTACATCCAGGCCGATTATCATTGTGACTTCCTGTTGGGGTTGGTTCTGTCTGGCAATGGTCTGTCATACCGTACCCTGAAGCTATACCCAAAACCTGAAGCAATGTCAACAAAGCAACACCCTGTTGGCAATACCCGTTTTATCACGGTTTCTCCTGACGGGAACCGCCACAGCGGAATCGTTCATTGACTTGCAGGATACCTGTAGATACAATTAGAAATAAAACTTTTGGATTTTGAAAGGAAATATCCATGAATTATGATGACCAGGAACTGACCGCCCGCATCGAACCGGTGCGACTGGGGCTGGAGAGTCAGTTTCAATTTCGTTGCCACAAAGACGTCAGTTGCTTTACCCGATGCTGTCGGGGCATCAACATCATTTTAACGCCCTATGATATCATTTTGCTCAGAAAACGTCTCGACTTGCCGTCCGATCAGTTTTTGGCGCTGTACACCACGCCGCAGATGCTGGAAAAGACAGGTCTGCCGCTGGTGCTGCTGAAACTTTTGGACGATGAGCAGAAATCCTGTCCTTTTGTTCGGGAAGACGGCTGCCTGGTCTATGCCGACCGGCCCACCGCCTGCCGTTATTATCCGGTCGGCGTGGCCTCGCTCAGTCACAAGGAAGGCGCGGATGACGAGGGCTTTTATTTCATGATCGAAGAACCCCACTGCCGCGGGTTCGAAGAAAACAAAGACTGGACGGTCAGAGAATGGCGCCGGGATCAGGGCGTGGACATCCACGACGAAATCAACGCCGGCTGGACGGACCTGGTCGTCCGCAAACGTTCCTTTCCGATGAACATTCAGCTTACCGAAAAAGCCAGAGAACTGTTCTTCATGGTCAGTTACGACATTGACCGGTTTCGAAACTTTGTCCTTGAAAGCTCATTTCTCAAACGGTTTCCCATAGACGCCCAGATCCTCGATAAAATCAAGACAGATGACGCCGCGCTGCTGGGGTTTGGCATTGACTGGCTGAAGGGGGTGCTGTTCAAAGAAAACAAGCAACTGGATAGCATTAACCCCTGACAGCTTCTTTGAAAGAGGCCCCCTATCTGGCCAGTTTCTTTTTCTGTTTGTTTTCGTACATGAGCGCATCGGCTCTGGACAGCAGCGTCTCCAGAGCCACCACATTTTCGGGGTTGAATCGGGAAATGCCGGTGCTGATAGACAGCGCGAATGGCCGGCTTCCCTCTGCATTGGCGCTCTGAATATTGGCCTGAAGCCGATCTATCAGAAGCTCCGCCCTGAAATTGCCGTTTTCCATCGCCAGCACCACAAATTCATCCCCCCCCAGACGGGCAATGATAT
>JAJYBO010000280.1 GCA_021778975.1 Deltaproteobacteria bacterium | reverse complement strand
GCTGACTTTGGGGAGGCTGGCGCTGGCAAAATATCCGCCAATGGTATAGGGAATCACGAAATAGCCATCGGCCAGACCCTGCATCAGCGCGCTGGCGCCCAGACGATTGGCGCCGTGATCCGAGAAATTGGCTTCTCCCAGAACGAACAACCCCGGAATGGTACTCATCAGGTTGTAATCCACCCACAGCCCGCCCATCGTGTAATGGACCGCCGGATAGATCATCATGGGTTTTTCATAGGGATTGTCCGCTGTGATTTTTTCATACATCTGAAAGAGGTTGCCATATTTTTGGGCGATCACATCCCTGCCATCCCGCTGAATGGCGTCTTTGAAATCCAGATAGACCGCAAGCCCTGTTTCGCCGACGCCTTTTCCCTGATCGCACTGCTCTTTGGCGTTACGGGAGGCGACATCTCTGGGCACCAGATTGCCGAAACTGGGATATTTGCGTTCGAGATAATAATCACGTTCTTCTTCTGGAATTTGTTCCGGAGAACGTTTGTCACCAGCCACTTTGGGGACCCAGACGCGGCCGTCATTTCTCAGGCTTTCACTCATCAGGGTCAGTTTGGACTGATACGTTCCGTGAACCGGAATACAGGTGGGGTGTATCTGCGTAAAACAGGGATTGGCGAAAAAGGCGCCCTTCATGTGCGCCCGGTAAGAAGCCGTCACGTTGCAGGCCATGGCGTTGGTGGAAAGAAAAAAGACATTTCCATAGCCACCCGTACACAGCACCACCGCATCGCCCGTATGGGTTTCGATGTCTCCGGTAATCAGATTCCGCACCACAATGCCTCTGGCCTGCCCATTGACCAGCACCAGGTCCACCATTTCCCGGCGAGTGAACATTTTGACCTTTCCGACAGCGATTTGACGGCTCAAGGAGCTGTATGCCCCCAGCAGGAGCTGTTGCCCCGTTTGCCCTCTGGCGTAAAAGGTTCGGGATACCTGCGCACCGCCAAAACTTCGGTTGGCCAGCAGCCCGCCGTACTCACGAGCGAACGGAACGCCCTGCGCCACGCACTGATCAATGATGTTGCCGCTCACCTGCGCCAGGCGATAGACATTGCCCTCTCTGGCCCTGAAATCGCCGCCCTTGATCGTGTCATAAAAAAGGCGCCAGTCGCTGTCGCCATCGTTCTGATAATTTTTGGAAGCATTGATACCGCCCTGAGCCGCGATACTGTGCGCGCGGCGAGGGGTATCCTGAATGCAGAAACTTTTGACGTTGTACCCCAGTTCGGCCAGAGAGGCGGCAGCGGACCCGCCAGCCAGACCGGTTCCCACGACAATGACTTCAAATTTACGCTTGTTGGCGGGGTTGATGAGCTTCAGTTCAAATTTATGTCTGTCCCATTTTTCCGCAAGCGGTCCGCCGGGAATTTTTGCGTCCAGATGCATGGTAATCTCCTTGTGTTGTTAAGCAATCAGCGAAATATAGATGGGAAGAAACCCAAACCCGATACCCACGATCAAGCTGAAGACAAGACTGAGCATCATGATGATCGGCATGTATTTCGGGTGGTTGGCGCCCAGTGTCTGAAAAGCGCTCCACAGCCCGTGACTGACATGAAGACCGGCGACGACCATGGCCAGAACATAGAAAACGACATATGCCGGGTGTGAGAACGATTTGGATACGATATCGAAAATGGTGGTGTGGGTTTTGTCCACAAAATGAAAATTCAGGAGATGAAAAATCACGAACAACAGCAAAAAGGCTCCGGTATAAGGCATGGTGGCGGACCCGATGGTTCTGCCGCCCGCGGATTTGTTGACCGCGTAGCGGTGAGGCCTGGACTGAAGGTTTTCGTAAAATAACGTGGCGCCCGTCAGAATGTGAATAAGGGCCAGCGTCAACAATCCGATCTCCGCGATGGTGACCAGTGGTCCCAGTGAATGCAGGTGCGTCGCGTAAGAATTGAATGCGTCTTTACCTCCGTAGATGAACAGGTTTCCGGCCAGATGCGCCACCAAAAACCCGCAGAAACTCAAACCCGAAATTGCCATCATCAGCTTCTTGCCGATGGATGACCCCAGTGTGTTGACAAACCAGCTCATCTTTACCTCCTGAAATTGATAGATAATGATAGAATCCAAAGCCCTGCATGTCATATGAATATCACAGTATGTCCATCTGAATGTCGAGAACCAGCCCCGAAAATGATTCGGACGCCAGCTTCAGGCCATACAACCTGATAACCTTGTTACGAAACCTGAATTTTTATCTGTAAACCAGCCCATAATTTAAAAAAACAACATACTGAATTATATTAAGAAAAATAAAACCATGATATTTGCGGATTTTGTACAAAACATTGATAAAAATATTGTTATTGAAAATTATAAAAATAACACTTCGATATTAAACATTTTTTTTTAAATAAATCTATATATATTCTAAATTTGATAAAATATCCGAAACATTGTTTCGCTTTCTGATATATGAATGAGACTGTCATGTCAAGTGGAAAATTATGATGTTATGGGGGGATGAGGTTCGATTTGATTTCAGAAGAGAAAATAGTCGCTTACTATAGATAGATACCCATAAAAAATAAGTTTGTTACACTGAGAATAGATTGGTTGCTCAAGACATTGTTTGACATTTGATAGATAAATGAATATTGAAAAAGCGATATAAGGGATGTCCTTATGATGAGAAGCAGTACATTTAAGACGTCAGATACGCTCTGTCGTCAGTTTTTTTATAAACCGTCATTGCTGACGCTCTTGTAAAAAGTCAAATCAGCGGCTGCCAAACAAGGTCAACAACATGAAAAAAACCATTTTTCTCGTTCATACCGCCAGTGATAGAAAGTTTGCCCGAAATCTGGCAATTGATCTGTCTCTGGCGGGTGCTACGGTGTGGCTCGACGAAGCTGAAATCAAGCCTGGGTTTTCGTTGGTTCGTACCATCATAGATCGCATGGAACCATCGCTCTGTCTGGCGATTGTGCTTTCTCCCGATCTTATCGAATATCCGCACATTCTTCACGAGATCGGGCAGATATATATCAACGGCGTTCCCGGAAAACGTCTTCAGATGCTGCTGTTGTATGCTGCCGACTGTAAGATTCCGTCATTTATGCGCGAAAAGGTCATCATGGATTTCCGGAATCAGACAGCTTATGCCGGAATGATACAGCGAATGACGGTGTCTCTGAAATTGGACACGCCGAATTCGGAACAAAATCTCGAACAGGTTCCGGAGAACGCTCTGGTCGGTATCTGGCGGGGCGCCTGGAAGTGGTGCGGAAGATTACGAGAAGCGATTATGCGAATTCCCCTCCCCTCCGAACAGCCGTCGCGGATGATCATTCGATATACGAAATCCGGGGTCATCACCATTATAGACGAGATAATGG
>JAJYBO010000279.1 GCA_021778975.1 Deltaproteobacteria bacterium | reverse complement strand
CTCGATGATTTCGGGATTCAGCGGCTCGCCCGCGCCGACGCAGTGACGCAGGGTGGGGAATTTATAATCGGACAGCGGCTGCAAAACGAGCATCCGGTAAATGGTGGGCGCACCGCACATGGTGGTCACCGGATATTGGGAAAGAAGTTCGAGGGTTTTCTTGGGATCGAACCGGTCGGTGCAGTGAATGAACTGGGCCGCGCCGCAATACCAGGGGCCGAAATAGCTGCTCCAGGCCGCTTTCGCCCAGCCAGTGTCGCTGATGTTCCAGTGCATGTCTTCAGGTTTGAGATCCAGCCAGAATCTGCCAGTCACCTGATGCCCCAGCGGATAGGAGGTGTGGGTGTGCATCGCCATTTTCGGGAAGCCAACGGTGCCGGAGGTAAAATACACCAGCGCTTCTTCGTCTTTGGCGGTTTTGGCGGTTTCAAATACATCGGACGCCACGGATACGGCGTCGGTGTAACTGAGCCAGCCGTCTCTCTTGCCGCCCACGATCAGTTTGCATTTCAGGCTCGGGCATTTATCCGCAATGGCTTCCAGTTTGGGAGCATTGGCGTTATCTGTGATAAAGCAGACGGCTTTGGAGGTATTGATCCGGTATTCCAGGTCTTTGGATGTAAGCTGCGTGGTGCCCGGCGCCAGAATGGCCCCCATACGGATGGTCGCGGTGAACACTTCCCACCACTCGATGGAACGTCCCAGAAGAATGGACACGACATCGCCGCGTTTTACCCCCTGCTGGGTCAGCACATTGCAAAGTCGTTTGGACGCTTTGCTGATGTCCAGAAAGGTGCGTTTCAATTCAAGACCGTCGTCATTCACCCAGTGCATCGCCAGTTTGTTGGGATCTTGCGCCCATTTATCAATGATATCGCCGGCAAAATTGAAATATTCCGGCACTTCCCATTTGAATTCCGCATACGTTTTGTCATAATCCGTCATGTTGTGCGTCATGGTTCTCCCCTTTTCTTGATAAGTCGGCCGCGTCAGTGATTTTGGCCGGTTGTATAAAGGCTACCTCCGCTGGCAGAGGCAACGGTTAGAATTTTATAAAGTGGCTATGGGCGCCGATGCCATCCCCCCTTTCATGATGAACGATTATGAACGAGCGCTCAGTCAACTTGGTGGTGTTAATTAATTAATCCAAAAACGATCTCATGTCAAACTTTTTTGGCAAAATTAATGATTAAATTGCATTCAGGATGAGACTACATCATATCCCGCAGCCAGTCTCCGCTCATATTCCGGCTCACATATTTCTGCAGGCGGGAAACTCCGGCCAGCGCGTCTTTTAGAATAATCCGCTCTCGTTTACGAAGCGCGTAAGGATCTATATAATTATCCGCCTTGTCGCCGCGATGGATTTTCCGGAGATTTTCTTCGAGCGTCAACATCATCAGCGCTTCAAAGCTGGATCGGTACAGATTCAGGTCTTCACGGCCAATAGCGCCGCATTCCGCCAGCGATTCAAGCCGTCCCAGCGTGGAAGGTTCACGAATTCGGCTGTTGACCGCCAATATTCGGACGCAGTTGACCAGGGTCAGGATACCCGCGCTTTTCAGATTGATTTCATCCTTGTGAACGCCTGATTTTTCCGTAACGATCGTTCCTAAAAAACTGACCGGAATACGATAGGGCGTCTGTCCACCAGAAGATTTATGACTGCCGTGAATCGCTTTCTGAAAGGCCTCGAACATGCTGTCGGCAACGATCTGGGACAACGATTTGTTGCCCCAGATCGGTCTGAAATCCAGAAGGATCGCCATGATCCGGCTTTCTTCGGAGCGCAGTGTCCGTGACCAGTGTTCGATCATATGAATCCATTCGCCTTGAGTTTTTCGCCAGAGCGAATGAATTGGACTGATGCCCGCGGCGCATTGCGGAAACCCGCAGGCATTCAACCCCTCGACGATCATTTCGGAGAGCTTCTGAAAGTAGCCATCAACGGCATCGCGCATATCCGGAGCTGGATCGGCGTAAATCATTGCATTGTCCTGGTCGGTGCGAAGCCCCTGTTCATAACGGGCGGCGCTTCCCAGATTGATCCAGCAGTAATCCACCGGCGCCGCTCCCCACCCTTCCCGCTTCATTCGTTCTTCGGACAGCGCAATAACCCGCTGAGACAGGCGTTCATGAAGTTCGGACATGACATTCAAAATTTCACCAATGCCGGCTTTTTCCGCCACGAGATCGCCCAGGATGCGATCCACCTCCTGGCTGATCGTCAAAAGCCCCTGAATGGATTGCTGCGCCTCGATATTATGACTGAGCAGCATCTGACCGGTGCTGCGCAATTTGATCAGATCCACCATGGCAATGATGCCGACCAGCCTGCCGCGCTCCATGACGATCAGGTATTGCGTTTTGTTGCGGATCATTGATATCAGCGCCTGCCCTATGAAAGATTCGGCCTCGATGGTGATCAGATGACTGTTGACAACCTGCTCCACCCGGCAGGTGGTGATCGGGTAGAGTTCCCGCGCAATCAGATATTTGACCAGAGCGCTTTCGGTGACAATGCCGCAGGGGCGTTGCAAAGCATCTAAAGCGACCACCGCGCTGATGTCCTTTTCCGCCATGATTCTGGAAATCGTCGTAATGGTGTCTTTCATCGAACAGGTTACGACGGGATAGGACATGATTTCACTGACGCGTTTTCCAAACAGAGGAGATTCCGCGCTGCTATAGGCTTCATACGAACGTTCCGCAGCAATTTCGCCATACAGAAGACGCATACGTTCGGCCAGCAGCGCGCCGAAAAATCCCGAAAACCCTGCATGTGTATAAATCAGTTTTTCAAATTGTCTCCGATGGATTTCAAGACACATCAGGTCTTCTTTGACACGGGCGGATCCAGGATATGTCTGCTGAGACAGCAAAACAGTTTCTCCCAAAAAATCGTAGGGCCTTCGGAGACCAATGACCGCTTCCACCCCCCGGTCATTGCTGACCGTCATTTCGAGCAGGCCGGATGCGATGACGAAAAGTCTGTCTCGACTCTGCTCTCCCTGCCGGAATACATACGTGTTGACCGCATACTGCCGAACTTCGATTTTTCCGGCAAGTCGCGCCAATATATCCGGTTCCAAGATTTCGAACGGATCCGTGTTCTTCAACACCGCCAGGACATTGCACGCCTCCATACCGCCAGCCTTTTCATATGTATTTTATTGATATAATGAATCTTCAACATTAAAAATCTGCATCTTGCATTTCCGATGGAGTTTAAACATAATATCTCAACATGTGTCAATGCGAACCTTGATGCCCTCGTAAAAAGTCGAATTTCGGACGGCTTTGTAAAAAGTTCGCAGGCAAGGCGCGCAAATCCTTAGGAGTGAGGCGTACTTATGGTACGCCTCAACGACGAAGGATGCAGCGAAACGCAGCATCC
>JAJYBO010000278.1 GCA_021778975.1 Deltaproteobacteria bacterium | reverse complement strand
TCCATACGGATAGTTGATTTGCGCCCACCCCGTAATACCAGGCTTTACGGAGTGACGAATAAAATAATAAGGGATTTCATTTTCAAGTTCATTCACAAATTCAGGACGTTCGGGTCGTGGTCCCACGATACTCATATCCCCACGAAATACGTTGAACAATTGAGGTATTTCGTCTATCCGAAATATCCGGATCCACTTTCCCACCCGGGTTACGCGATTGTCCCGTCGTTTCGCCCATAGCGCTCCGTTTGTTTCGGCATCCTGGTACATGGAACGGAATTTAAAGAGTGTAAAGGGTTTGCCATTTTTTCCCAGCCGCTTCTGGCGATAAATGATCGGGCCTGTTGAATCCAGTTTGATCATCAGCACCGTAATCAGTATAACCGGTAAAAGAATGACGATGAGAACGAAAGAAAGACAAACATCGAGAATTTTTTTTAAATTCTGCACCACAACACTTTTGTTGAGGTAAAAACCCTCCACATAAACAAGCCACTCGTCATGAATATGCCGTACGGGCACACGCCCGCTGTTGCGTTCGTACTCTTCCGTCATGTTCATGATGTTCCACCCTCTCAGCTTTGCAAGAAGGAGTTTTCTTATCAGTTCGGGTCTGAGTTCATGTGTAATGGCAAGCAGAATGTCTCTCACGCCTTTTTCGCGACCAATATCAAAAATAATATCGGTTGTTCCCAACACCCCGGTTTGTCCCAATTTCTGCCCGAGTTTTTGTGGATCATCGTCTAAAAAACCAACGATTTCATAATGTGAATGCACCTGAGAAAGCCAGTCGCTATAGAATTTAGCCGCCTCACCGGCGCCAACAAAGAGTACCTTTCTGACATTGACCGTTCTGGGCAAAATGGACCAGTAACATATTCTAAACAGACTTGAAAACAAGCAAACCAGAAACATTTGAATGAAAAATATGCCACGTCCATATTTCCAGTCTGGAAAGAAGTAAAACACGGTCATGGCTACCATCCCCGCAGCGGAAACGGCGACAATACTGCGTTTGATATACAGGATGTTGTTGCCGTTCTCGGGTAGTGCATACTGTTCAAAGATGTAAAAACTGATGAGATAAATGGAGACCAGCATCGCTGTCGAACCGGTATAGAAATACAACAAATCTGAAAACTGGCCAAAGCGGATAAGGAAGGTCAACAACGTAGAGAGGAGGATAAGCCCGATATCTCCAAGCAAGAGAATCAGTTGTTCGATGCGTTGCCTTTTATGCAATGACTTCTTCTCCGATAGACCGGCGGATTGGCATCCGCGATTCACACCCGCTACCGTCTTATACAACGCCTGCTCTGGATGAAACGGAGATGTTTATTGAATATACTGAAAAAGTTTGGACATCGGTTTCAAAACAAACGTTATGGGGTTGGGGGAAAGCCCATTGATCTTCCAGGCCCGGTAATTCTCGACAATATTGGCGGCAACGGTCTTCAGACCAGGATGACAGCGGCCCCCCTCCCGCATCCTGACCAGTATTTTTGGAATATATGCCGAGGCTATTTCATGCTTATATAAAAATCGCACCATAAGTTCATAGTCGGCGGCCAGCAAAAAATTCAACTTAAATCCGCCATAGGTTTCATAAAGATTTTTTTTGACAAAAAACGCCGGATGAGGCGGCATCCAGCCATTTTTGAACCTGTCCCTGCAATATCGCCCGGAAATCCAGCGCCGGACGATCTTATCCGGATTATTTCTATCTACATAAACGACATCGCCATAACAGGTCGGTAAATCATAATCGGTCATATACGCTATAACTGTTTCGATAACAAGATTGTCCGCATACATATCATCCGAATTCAATATGCCGATGACATCTCCCGACGCACGACTTATTCCTTTGTTCATGGCGTCATACAACCCGTCATCGGGCGCACTCGACCATATGATGGATTTATCGCAGCACTTCAGGACGTTCAGTGTGCGGTCGGTGGAACCCCCATCAATAACGATATGTTCGATATTGCCGATAGTTTGAGCAGAAACACTGTTTATACAGCCAGATATTGTCTGTTCGGCATTCAGTACAGGTGTTATTACGGATACCTTCATAGGAAGACAGACATGATGGGATTGACCGGCAGAAAAAACAGCCTACCCTGAGTTGGATAAACCATGGTGGAGATGAGGGGGATCGAACCCCTGGCCTCGGCATTGCGAACGCCGCGCTCTCCCAGCTGAGCTACATCCCCACTGTTCGATGGGGGCTACTTGTATCAAAACAATCCGATGCCGTCAAGACTTTCGTTTGCCAAATGCGATAAACTTCGATAAATTCCAGAACGTGCAAGACCGAAGCGGTTGTATCCGACAGCATAAAATTATAAGATGGGTATGACGCTCTCTACATTACCACCGCATTTTTCGAAGGAGTTTTTATGACCTGTGAAGTCGTATTGAAGGATGCTTTCAAGCGGTTTACGCTGGATCAGGACAAAGTCCTGCCGCCCGAGGAAACCGTCGCCCATATCAAGGAAAAATTGCGCAATCTCGACCTCGATATCCTGGAGCGCACCGCCCGCATCGACAACGGCCGGTTGGGCATTCCGGTCTTTATCAGTTATTGCGGCAAGGACGCCAGAGCCGTCACCAACACCCGAAAGCAGATGGGCAAAGGCGGCGCGCCGGCCCAGGCGGAAGCCAGCGCCGTCATGGAACTGACGGAGCGCTTCAGTTTTTTCAGCTTCTGCAATTCGCCGCGAAACTTTATCACCGACAGCCACGCCCATCTGAAAGCACAGGCTGTTTCGTTTGAGATGATCGCCCAATCCGTTCACGACATTTCTCCGGAACGGGATATCGCCCGAAAAATCTACGAAAACCTCCCCATGAAATGGACCTGGGGGTACAACCTGACCCGCCGCGAAAAAGTACTCGTACCTTTCGACTGGTTTTTCGCCATCAACGAATATAACGGCCCTTCCGCGGGCAATTGCGTGGAGGAAGCGATCAGCCAGGGAATCTGCGAAGTGGTGGAGCGGCATGTATCTTCAATCATCAGCCGGAACAAGCTATCAACACCCGCTATCGCCCCGGATTCCGCAACCGACCCGTTGATCAGGGAAATGCTGCACAAATACGAACGGGCGGGAATCCGGCTTTTTGTCTCCGATTTTTCCCTCGACACCGGCATTCCCACCGTCGGTGTCCTGGCGTATGACCCCGCCACATTTCCAGGCTCCAGCGAAATCGTCTGGACGGCGGGCACCACCCCGGATCCGCAGAAGGCGTTCAGCCGGGCGCTGACGGAAGTGGCCCAACTGGCTGGTGATTTCAACACCGGCGCCAACTATATGGCCAGCGGACTGCCCAAGTTTAAATCCCTCAATGAAGCCGGATTTGTCATGCATCCCCCGGAATACGTCTCCATTTCAACGCTCCCG
>JAJYBO010000277.1 GCA_021778975.1 Deltaproteobacteria bacterium | reverse complement strand
GTCTCGGATCGATGGCGATTCCAAATGCACCTGCGTTCAGCGCTTTTTTGACGGAAAATGCCAGTTCCCCGTCCGGGCTGCTGACCAGTGGATTGTGTCCCCAGAAAATAATGGTTCGAGGCGTCTTTTCTCCATAATAGTCTGCGGTGACAAAACCGCCATAGGTCATCTGACAGGCGGTGATCCTCGGAAAAAAACAGTTGGCAAGACCTGGTTCATACCAGTTGGGGGTTCCCAGCGCATTGGCGAAGCGGACCACCTGCATGTAATGATGGCGTCCGGTACCCTGACCCATGACGACTGCTTCCGGGCCATGAGACTGAATAATATTCCGGATACGGTCTGCAATTTCGTCCAGCGCCTGATCCCATCCGATTTCTTCCCAGCGGCCTTCGCCCTTGTTTCCGGTGCGCTTCAAAGGGGTTGTCAATCTGGATGGATGATAAAGTGTTTCTACGATGGATAATCCTTTCAGACACATCTGGCCGTGACTGAAGGGAGAGCCTTTCTCCGGTTTTACCCGAATCAACCGCCCGTCTTTCACATATAAACGCGCAAGACATCCGCCGTGACAGCTCCGGCATACGCTGCGATAAACCTGTATTTCATCTTTTGTCATAAATATCAGATGGATATTAACATGTCAGAATTCATAAAATTTCTTGAGATATCGAACCAGATTTTCCGCTTCCGTCAGATCGAGTTGCTGCTCCGCATCACACAGAGCCATAGGCGGGTTAAAGTGTGATTCAAACATCAGTCCGTCTGCGCCTGCAGCCAGCGCCGCATGTGCAATGGGTAGAACGATATCCTTTCTGCCGAGCGAATGACTGATATCTACAATAACCGGCAAAGGCGTTTCCATTTTCAAAATGGGAATGGCCGAAATGTCCAGCGTATTGCGCGTCTGGGTTTCAAATGTCCGGATGCCGCGTTCACATAAAATGATCTGCTCGTTGCCGCCGTTATAAATGTACTCGGCGGCCAGCATGAACTCATCTATCGTGGCCATGAAGCCGCGTTTCAGCATCACGGGTTTGGAAATCTTTCCCAGCTCTTTCAGAAGAGGGTAATTGTACATGTTGCGGGTGCCGACCTGAAGAATGTCTGCATATTGTTCAATAAGGCCAATATCGGATGGCGACATGACTTCGGTAATAACCCGCATGTCAAGGGTTTCTGCAACTTCTTTCAGCATCTTCAAAGCGGTTTCTTCCAGGCCCTGAAAACTATAGGGGGATGTCCTGGGTTTGAAAGCGCCGCCGCGCAAAATGTGGACGCCGAGAGATTTCAGATGGGTTGCCGTTGTGAGCAACTGATCCATATATTCTACTGCGCACGGCCCGCCAATCAGCACGGGGCGGGCGCCTCCAATGATAACGCCGTCTGCATCAATGACGGTGCTGTTTTGGCCGGGAAACCGGTTTACTTTCAGTTTGCGGCGGGTTCCTGCGCCCATTTCTTCAACCGACGCCTTGAAGATTTCCATGAAAACACGCTGCATAATGTGCATTGGCATAGGGCCGCGGTTTTTCAGTAAAACTTCTTTCAGCATTTCCGACTCCCGCACCGGATCAAAATGCGGTAGTCCCATTCGGTCTTTAACCATGCCAATCCGGTTTGAAATGGAGAAGAAACGATTCAACTGCGTCATGATATCTTCATTGGCAGCGCTCATTTCCTGCCTTAGCGCTTTCAACGTATTTTCGTTATCTTCCATGAGGCTACTCCTTGTATAACGTCAGGATGGGATA
Organism: Deltaproteobacteria bacterium; assembly: GCA_021778975.1. Taxonomy (GTDB): domain Bacteria; phylum Desulfobacterota; class Desulfobacteria; order Desulfobacterales; family Desulfatirhabdiaceae; genus RAAP-1. The sequence continues at coordinate 1,664 of JAJYBO010000277.1, read as the reverse complement.
TCGTCTGAAGCAAAACGGATCAGCACTTTGCAATTTTCATTCAGGATTCTGCTTTCAGCTTTCATAAAATCCAGAAATGCATCAGGACCGTCCATGACGCTGGTGACAATCTGGTGCAACGGCAACCGACCCTGCTTATAAAGTGTTAGAATATCCGTGAACGCGCCGCACAGATGACCGCGGGAACCAATGATGCTGATCGCGTTGGTGATCATGTGATCCGTCGCGTCCAGTACGAGCGATTCGCCGCTTCTGGCAAGAAGGGCGATTCTGCCATTGGCATTTACACGCCGAAAAATCCGATTGATATTTCTTAAATCTCCCGATGCTTCGATGACAACGTCCACACTTTCCGGGGGATTGGCGGAAAAAGCTTCGATGTCATAAATATGATCACACCAGGGGCTGGCAAAATCTCTTCGAAAGGCCACCGGTTCCACGACATGAACCGCCGAAGCTCCAAAAACGGTTTTACTGAGCATGGCCGTAAAAACACCAATTGGTCCCGCGCCAAATATGACGACCACATCGCCACCGGTGATCCGCGTATTCTGACAGGCCACATACGCCACACCCGCCGGCTCGACGCAGGCAATGGCTTTAAAATCCTGATCGGTGCGGGCAATGGCCGTAACATCATGGGCCAGCATGGCCGGAACGTCCACGATTTCTCCGAAAATCCCGTCTTTTTCCAGCCCTAACAGTTTGGCGTTCCGGCATTGATTGAATTGCCCCTTGCGGCAGACATCACAATAATGGCAGACGATGATGGATTCGAAAGTGACGATAGCGCCAGCCTGGAGGTGCCGGACGTTCTTGCCGACAGCCACCACCTTGCCGATACCTTCATGACCGATGATCCGGCCTGTTTCAGGAATGCTGGCAGGCGCTGAACTGCGGATGTATCCGGTTTCAGGATTGGTTTCCATCAGATGGACATCTGTTCCGCACAGACCGGCATAAATCATTCGAACGCGTATTTCATCGGGATCAAGATCCGACAGTATCCTGTCTTCAACAGCAACTGTCGGATTTTTATATGTCTGATGAGGGCCCGGTTTGTGAATACCATGCATCGGAGATTTTTCAGCTTTGATAACGATTGATTTTGATTTCATAAATGCGCCATCTCCTTTTGTCACAATTCGCTCCAGCGGATTTTACCCCCGGACGTTTTGGGGAGCTCCGAACGAAACTCGATGATCTTCGGCACCTTGTATTTTGAAAGTCTTTTTTCACAAAACAGCCGGATATCCCGCTTGCTTAAAGAGGCATCGGTTTTAGGTACTACAATGATTTTGGGAACTTCTCCATGAAACATATCATGGTCTTTGACAACAACAGCTTCTGAAACGCCAGGATGTGTCAGTACGGTTTCCTCGATTTCAATCGGATAGACCTTTAATCCGGCGACCTTCATCATTCCCTGCTTTCGTCCTGCAAAGAAAAAATATCCGGAAGAATCTTTTCTGAACATATCTCCGGTGTACAGCCATCCATCTGCAAAGCATTGATGCGTTTCTTCCGGATTACCCCAATAGGATGAAATGACGCCTGGGCCTCGAATAACCATTTCACCGACTTCATCGTCATCCACACAGACGCCATTGTCATCTACAATATGAACATCGTACGTGGGGCAGGGTTTCCCGACGGATCCGGGT
>JAJYBO010000276.1 GCA_021778975.1 Deltaproteobacteria bacterium | reverse complement strand
GAAGTCCAGAGGACTGGAGGGGTATGACAGCAACAAAGAAAGTATTCTGAAGCACAAAAAGTATCTGAAAGATCAATTGGAGAAAAAAATCGTGGATCGTCTGGAAGCTATCCGAAAATATCTCAGAAATCCGGTCAGCGATCCCCATTTGTCTCTTGAAGAAATTTTTCTGGATCAGGGTGTCCCCCGGCGTGTCGGCATCGCTTCTGTCGTGAATTACATCAAAAACCAGAAAAATCGGATGCGGTTGTGGCCCTTCCAGCGTCGGAAAAACACGGGGATATAGTCAAAATCCGAGAATTGACGGCTTCGTAAAAAACCCGCATGTTGCGCAGCGAACTCTTTACGAAGTCGTCCGAAATTCCACTCTTTTACAAGAGCATCGAGTTTGGGGATGCGGATATTTGTTGTTTGCAATTGATGGCGGCAATATGATATAAACGGAAAATTCAGCGATGTACAGGGAGATACGCCATTGTTTTTTAAAACTTCATTCAGAGATGGGAAAAGTCGACGCGATAATGCTCCCTGATCGCGATCTGACATTTCATATCCATGAAACCACATACAGAAACAACATCATCCCATCACCTGACCCTTCCGGATATCTATCTGGCAAGACAGCTTTTCGGCGAGCACAACGCTTATCTCGATAAAATCGCCGGATCCCTCGACGTGAAAATCCATACCCGCGGTAATGCCGTCATGATTCAAGGAGAGCCTCACGCCGAGACTTTGGCGCGAAACATCCTGCAACAGCTTTACGACTTGATCGCAACCGGGTATGCGGTGTATCCATCCGACATTGATTACGCCATTCGGGTTCTCAGCGCCAACGATAACGCCAAACTGAAAGACATCTTCCTCGATACGGTTTTCATCACCTCTCAAAAGCGTCCCATCGCCCCCAAAAGTCAGTCTCAGAAAGACTACATTGACGCCATGCGAACGCACGACATCGTTTTCGGCATCGGCCCTGCGGGCACCGGTAAAACCTACCTGGCGATGGCGATGGCGGTATCGGAGCTTTCAAAGGGAAATGTCCGGCGAATCATTCTGACGCGCCCTGCAGTCGAAGCCGGTGAGGCGCTGGGGTTTTTACCCGGCGATCTGGCCGAAAAAGTAGATCCGTATCTCAGACCCCTCTATGATGCGCTGCACGACATGATGCGGTTTGAAAAAGTGTCCAGCCTCATTCAGCAGGGCGCCATCGAAGTCGCGCCCATTGCTTTCATGCGGGGCAGAACCCTCAACGATGCGTTCATCATTCTGGATGAAGCCCAGAATACCACTTCTGAACAGATGAAAATGTTTTTAACCCGTATCGGTTTTAACGCCAAAGCCGTTATTACCGGGGATATCACGCAAATTGACCTGCCTTCCCAGAAACCGTCCGGTTTGATTGAAGTCAAAAAAATCCTTCAGCATATCGCCGGAATTCGGTTTGTTTTTTTCAGCAAGGAAGATGTGGTTCGGCATCGCCTGGTGCAGGATATCATCAAGGCATACGAAGACGTCGAGATTAAAAGGCCACATTAGTATGGAAAAATTCAAGGGACAACTGCTTGGTTTTCTGAACACCCGTCCTTCCGTCAAATGGATGTTACTATCCGGCATTACCACCGTTTTTCTGACACTGCTATACCCCAACCTGATCCATGAACAGATTTCGTACAAACTGGGCGACGTGGTGCAAAGAGACATCAAGGCGCCCAGAGATTTTTTGGTCGAAGATGCGGAAGCCACGGAGCAAAACCGGCGCAAGGCGGTAGAGGAAGTACTGGCGGTATATGATCTGGATTCATCGCTTTCTCCGACCCTCTCCCGAAATATTCACCGGGCTTTCGATCTTGTCCGTCAGGCGATTGAAATGGAGAAGACGACAGAAGTATCCCGATCCACCGGAGCCGTCGCCGCTTCACCGCCAGCCGCCAGGTCAACCATCCACGACCGTGTCTGGGAGCTGAAACCCAAATTTGAGGACGTCATAGGCTTTTCGGTAAGTGAAGGCGCCTATACAATTCTGGAGAAAGAACGGTTTTCGAAATCTATCGAAGATCTCATTGTGCGCATTTTATCCACCATCCTCGAAAACGGCGTGGTCGCCAATAAAGATGTATTGCTGCGGGAAGCCGACAAGGGGATCGTTCTTCGGGATATCGAGACTCTCTCCGAAACCATCATCATCCGTCTGAAATCGTTTTATGAGCTGGATCAGGCCAAGACCATGGTGCGAGTGGTTGGCGCGCCCATGCTCAATGACGTCAGTTACAACCTCAGAAATCTGATTGTAGATTTCGTTCAGGAACTGATTCAACCCAATATCACGTTCAATCGCAAAGAAACCGAGGAGCGGCGCAAAAAAGCCTCTGACAGCGTCAAACCCGTTCTCTATAAAATCAAGGCGGGCGAAATGCTGCTTCGGGAAGGCGAACGGGTAACATCCGCGCAGCTTGTCAAGATCAATGCCCTCCGATCACAGGAAAAACAGCACCTGAAATTTTCCATTGGCATCGGGGCCGGCATGATAATGATTTGTCTGCTCATCATTATTTATCTGTTGCTCAACTTCAACAAAAGTCTGTCTCGAGAAAGTCTAAATCGAAATCTGCTGTTTCTGTCCGCCCTTCTGGTCATGTTTTTCCTCATAGCGCGTTTTTCCGTCACCCTCTCCGAAACACTGGCGCAAAATACATCGGCAGGCATTACCCTGTCATCCATGTTGCTGGGAGTTCCGATGGCCTCCGGCGCGATGACCGTATGCCTTTTTCTGGGCTTGAATGTCGCCGCCGCCTTCGGACTGATCATTGCGGTCGCTACGGCGTTCATTTTTCAGAACCGGTTCGATATTTTCGCTTATTTTTTGCTGAGCAGTCTCGCTGCCGCTTACTGTATGCAGCACTGCCGGGAGCGAAAGGTGTTTATCAAGGCAGGTATCCGGGTCGCTCTTTTAAATGTCGGGCTGGCGTCGGCCGTCACATTTCTAAGTCCTAATTTTTATATTCTGGAACTTCTCTGGAACGGGGTATTCGCTTTTATGGGAGGCATCGGTTCGGGTATCGTCGCCGCCGGGCTGACACCGATGATCGAACTGGCCTTTGATTTTACAACCGACATCAAACTGCTCGAGCTTTCCAATCTCGATTGTCCTATTCTGCGCAAGCTCATGATCGAAGCGCCTGGCACCTATCATCACTCGGTGGTGGTGGGGTCCATGGTGGAGGCAGCGGCTTCCGAAATCGGGGCAAACCCCTTGCTGGCCAAAGTCTGCGGCTATTACCACGATATCGGTAAGGTCAAGAAGCCTTTGTATTTTGTCGAAAATCAAATGGGAGGTAAGAACAAACACGATAAACTCGCGCCGTCAATGTCTCGTCGAATACTGATCGCCCATGTGAAAGATGGGGTGGAACTGGCCAAAACCCATAAATTGG
>JAJYBO010000275.1 GCA_021778975.1 Deltaproteobacteria bacterium | reverse complement strand
AGTTTCGCCGTCAGGGCTGACGTACGGCTCTTCGACCCACTCGAACCGCTCCTGCCAGTCTTTAACCGTGATACGTTTTTCACTGGTTTCCCAGTCCCACTCCTCAGTGTTCATCATGCACCCCTCTTGTCAGCATACAGATTCCACAGAAGTCATTGCGTCATCGGAATGCGGACGCTGAATGTCGTTCCCACTCCAGGTTGAGAATTCACCGTAATGGTACCCTGATGTTTCTGAATGACTTTCTGGGCAATGAAAAGCCCCAGTCCGGTACCTTTCTGGCCTTTGGAAGAAAAAAACAGGGTGAACAGGCCTTCCTGAGTTTCAGCGTTCATGCCGACGCCGTCATCGCTGATTTCAAACACCACATGGTCATTGTCAATTTTGACCCCAAAGCCCACATGGTGCGCCGATTTTTGAGAATCTTCCAGACACGCTTCAACAGCATTTTCCAGAATGTTAACGATCGCGCTCCTCAGCGCCGTGCGATCCACTTCAAAACTGCCCACCGTACATCCAACATTACAGGCCCAGACAATGGGAAAATTTTTCAGCTTTGGTTCGATGATCTGAACGACATCATAGACCAGGCTCATAACACTGATCACTTCCCGTTTGATTTCACGCTCTTTGGCGTAATACAAAATATCCAGCACCGCGTTGCGGATGCGTTCCGTCGTTTGCTGAGCAGATACAATGCCTTCTCGAATCCGGGACGGATCGCTTTTTTCCAGTCCGGACTGAATCATATAGATGCCGCCATCCAGAGCCGTCAGCATCCCTTTTACACCATGAGACATGGAACTCAGCAGCAGCCCCAAAGAAGACAGATGATCCTGGAGCTTGCGAATTTGTGTGATATTGGTCGCCAGTTCCATGACCTGAAATATCTGGCCTGACGCATCACGCAGCGCGGCGGTTCCTACCAGAAGATGAATTTGCTCTCCGGCATTGGACGTCGCCACGATTTCGGCCTGGTGGGGCAACCCATCCTCGAAGGTTCTGAGAACGGGACAGTTGCAGCATGGCTCATACCGGTTCTTGTATATCTGATAGCATCGGGCGTACAACTCGTCTCCGAAATCTTCCCGGAAGCGTTTGTTGCTGGCAAGCACTCTCAACTCTCGATCCTGAACCGTCACATAACAGGGAGATTCATCGAAAAGTTGCTGATAACGCTGCTGGGTGGTATCCAGCTCATCTTGAAGGCGTTTGACTTCCGAAATATCCGCGGATATTTCGAGTACCAGTTCGAGCCGTCCGTCACTGTTGCGGATCGGCGCGGTATGCACCATGAGCATTGACTGAGAACCATCTGGAAATTCAACGGTTTCTCTCGATCTCTGCCCTAAACCCGTCTGAAAGGTTCTGGAAACAGGACAATATGTTTCGGACGCAGACCTGCCCCTGTAAATCTTCCAGCTTGACGATCCCACCGCATCGCCCAAACGCTGGCGATAGAGATGGTTGACGGCCAGCACCTTGAGCCTGCGGTCATGCACCGATACGAAGCACGGCATTTCATTGAAATAACGCAGCCGGTCTTCTCCGAGGTCGTCCGCGATACTGCGCATGGCCGACGAAAGTCCTTCCATGGCTTGATCTATGGCGGTCAGCCTTTCCAGTTCCACCAGTCTGGCGGATTTTTCGCGCACCATTGATTCAAGATTTTCGGTGTAGGATTTGAGCTGCTGACGCATCACGATCTTTTCTCGAGCGCGTTTAAGTGCAATTTCGAGAATGTCATCCTGGATGGGTTTGGTGACAAAGTCCGTTGCTTCCAGCTTCAGGCTTTCGATGGCCAGTTCCAGATCCCCGTGACCTGTAATCATGATGACTTCGGTTTCGGGGTTTTCGCTTTTTATTTTTTTAAGGAGGTTGATGCCGTCTATGCCTGGCATCTTGATATCGGTGAGGACAATTGGCGGGTTTTCGGCTCTGAATACAGACAGGGCTTCTTCTCCGTTTTGCGCTGTCAGAACTTGATACCCCATATCGGATAGTGATATCCCCAGCACTTTACGGATACCTTCTTCATCATCCACCAGGAGGAGTTTCTTTTCCATGCACACTCAATCCGGACATATCGGGAGAAACATCGAAAAATGAACCACGTCGTTCAGACAGTTTGCTTCCTGTATCAGGAATCGGGCGGATTATCAACCTTATAATCGTGGAGTTTCGGGATGGGGGAAGGGTGACGGCTTCGTAAAAAACCGTCTTGAAATCATTTAAAAAGGTACCCGACTTCCGCTGCAACGACGAAACGATCCTCTTTCGGGTTTCCGCTACTGCCGGTAAATCCGCTGTCCGCCCGCGCATAGCCGATATCGGCGCGGATATAGGCATTATCAATTATGTGGTAGGTAGGACTCAATGTGGCGGCGTAAATTTCCTTAGCGGCGGCAGTGTCGAGGTAAATGCCGCTTCTGCCCTGATTGACATATTCCAGACGCAGCGGCAAAGAAAACTTGCCGAAATGCGGCGTGATGTAAAACGCCGAACCGATGGAAGAACTGTCTTCGTGAATGTCTTTCACACCGTCATCCCAGAACCAGTAATCCACGTTGAGTGCAAGATCAACATTGCCGAAACTATGTTCGAGAACGGCGCCGGTCAGATTTCTCAGGCTTTCGAGATGGTAGTTATATGCGGTCATCGAGGTATCCATCACGCTTCCGGAAACGGTAATCTCCCAGCTTTCGTTAGGCTTTGAATCACCCATCACATATTCTTCGCCGGACAGTCGGTCCCTGTAGTACCCTCCGCTGACCTGCACTCCCTTGAAATCATATCCGACCTGTGCGCCGTATGCGTTATAGGGCTGCTGAGAGGCGAGCACCCCGAGAAAAGCGTTCTTGTTGTTATAAGTATAAGAACATTCATAGCCGGCAATCGGTCTGAGAAGGCCGACTTCCGCATGAAATTCCGAAATCGGCGTCAGCTTTACGGATGCGTATTCAACACCAATTGAATTTTTGTTTGCCGGTATAGACAAAAGAGACGGCGTTGACGTTTCACCGACAGCAACGGTAAAACCCAGCAATGCGTTTTTATCTTTCTGAGAAATTTCCGCCAGAATGTTTGAAAGCAGCCATGCGTTATCGGAAGTATCCGGACCGGCGTTCGATGTGTAAAATTTCCCGGCGCTGATACCGCCGGCAAAATTTATTCCGTCTATGGCGGACTGAAGAATGTTTTGATTGCTGTCCGGATGCTGATCAACTTTTTTTTCAAGGTCCGCGATCCGGGTGTTCAATGCCGGCGCCTGACATTTCTGGTCATCACCATTTGGTTGCGTCTGAGCGGTGTCTTCCCCAATGGCGGGTGCGTTGATCGCTAACACGCCGATGAAACAAGCCAGTATTACGAAAGTGGATATTCTGTCCATACAACTGCATCTCAATAGCATTCAAGCCTCCTTTTTTTTAAAAA
>JAJYBO010000274.1 GCA_021778975.1 Deltaproteobacteria bacterium | reverse complement strand
GCCCGCATCAAATCCGATAGATGGGGGACAGCATTGAGGTTTTCTACTCAATCTCGGTGATGTGCTGAAATTTTCTCTCGAGTCGTCTATTTCGCAGCAGCCGGGATCAATATCTGGATGAGCTGCACTTCATTGTTTTCCAGCCCTACCTGCATGCGAATCCAGGCGTCATTGAACGATTTTCCGGCGACATCGAATTTTTGCCCCGCCAGAGAAAAAATCTCCGCGGCCTGGCGGAATCCCTCTTTTTTGATCTTCTGGTAGTTGGAGGAAGCAATCGCGCCGTTTTGCCGGGAATTTTCCACCAGTCCCGTACATTTGTCATGGAGCTTTTTACTTTCTTCGATGTTTTTTTGGATGCTTTCAACCTGGGCTGCCGGAAAGCCCAACGTCTTACAGAACGCCGGATGGACGGTGAAAAAAATGATGCCGCCGACGATGAACAGAAAACGCGTGATCTTCATAACCTGCCCTGTTTATATGTTGCCTGTCGTCTTGAACATGGTCTCCATCCCACGCAATATCTTGCCGCCGGACTGTTTTCACTTGTAAAAACTTCGGTTCTCAGCGATATTATCGTTTCTGGAAGGGTGCTTATACACAAATAAACGCCATGTCAAGCCTGATGTTGCAAACGTTCATGACGCGGATTTCCTCCCCCCTCCACATGACGTAAGTGCCGGCTCAACGATTTGACGTTACGGGAGGCTGGCGATACATGCACTCGCGGGTCGCTGGTGATCCCATATCCTGTCCTTTTTCAAACGGAGGAACGATGATGGATAACGTAATGCGTGAAGCCGGAAAACTGGCAAGCATTCCGGTGGATGTCGCTTTGGAATATGAAGACAGGAAAGACATCATGATGGAAGATGTGAATCATCACCTCACGTCCCATCCTGACATCGGCGTTCTTTTGGGGCAAAATCCTCTGGCGGTCATGTACGACAATCACCGCAACCATGCGATGTTCATGGTCAATGTTTTCAAGCTGAATGCCTTCGAGCTGCTTGCAAAGACCCTGGTATGGGTGTATCGCTCCTACCATGCCCGCGGGTTTTCCTACGACTATTTTTCCCTTGAGTTGAACGCCTGGTTACAGGCGGCGGAGAAGCACCTGACCCCATCTGCGGCGAAAGCCGTCGGAGAAATCTACCAGTGGATGCTTGACAGCCACAAAGACATGGTCGTGCTGTCGCAGGTTCCCGCCGATCCCTTCGCAGCGCTCAATCCGGCTTTCGAAGATAAACGGCGGCTGTTTCTGGCCGCCCTCCTGCGGGGTGATTCGCGGGAATGTTTGCGGCAGGGATCCGAATCCGCCACTTCAAAAAAGTCTGTGGAGGATTTTTATCTGCAAGTGGTTCAGCCATCTCTTTATGCTGTCGGGACATTGTGGGAAACAGGGGATATCTCCGTGGCTCAGGAACATCTGGCAAGCGCTCTGGTAGCCCGTGTCATGGCAGCGGTCGTAAGTCCGCTTTTAGAACTGATAACGCCTCCCAGGGGCGGAGCTGTGATCACGGCGGCCCCCAACGAGCATCATGAGCTTGGCGCATGGATGGTCGCGGATTTTTTCCGCATGGATGGTTGGGATGTTCACTATCTGGGATCCAACACCCCCGAAGCGGATCTGCTGAAATTTCTGTCGGATGTAAAGCCTTTTCTGGTGTGCGTTTCCGTTGCCATGTCTTTCAATCTTGAGAAGGCGCAGCAGCTTATCGCATCCATGAAAGCCGATCCGGCGTTAAAAGATATACGAGTGCTGATCGGAGGCTATTTCTTCCAGTCGGTTCCGGACCTGTGGAAAATAACCGGCGCCGACGGCTGGGCGATAGATGCCGCCGCAGCCGTCAAAACAGCCCGCGACTGGTGGACGAGAGACCAGCGATGAAAGCGGGTTACCTCATGAATTCAGTCCATCCTCACGAATCCACACCGAAGGCGGCGCCGCAGAACGGGCCGGGCGAGCTTGTTCATTCGGGGTATTTCGAAGCGTTTTGGCAGTATATCGAAACCCTCAGCAGCATTGCTGTCGTCATCCTGGATACCCGCAAAACCATTCTTTATGGCAATCACGGATTTCTCAGGCTGGTCGGTCTGAACGAAATAGAAAGCGGCAGAAATATCGAAGAATTTCTCATTCCGGAAAGCCGTGACGCGCTTACTTTTTCCCAGGCGCATGTTTTCGAAGAAACCCGGCTCAATTTCAAAACAGCTTCTTCCATCGTTCATTCGCTCACCTGCTATATGTTCAATGCGGGAGATGGTCTGGTACTCTTCTGTGAAAAACCCATGCCTCTGGCCAGTGAGGTCATCGAAAAGATATCCGATCTCAATACGGAAATCTCAAAGATCGCCCGGGAACTGCAACACAAAAACCGTGAACTGGAAAGGGCCAATGCGACCATCACCCGATTGATGAATACGGATCCGCTCACCGGTATTGCCAACCGGCGCTGTTTTATGGAAAATTTCAGCCGGTTCTTTTCCGCTGCCGTGCGCCATGACGCCCCGCTGTCTCTGGTGATGGCCGACCTCGATCATTTTAAAAAAATAAACGACACCTGGGGGCATGACGCCGGAGACGAGGTGTTGAAAGCCTTTTCAGCCATCTTGCGGGATGTATCACGTCATGAGGATGTCGTTGCACGGTTCGGCGGCGAAGAATTCATTGTGGCACTGCCGCATACGGACCTTGCAGGGGCCATTCATTTCGCGGAAAGGGTTCGGAAAACCCTGGAAAGCTCAGTCATCGGAACCGCGGCAATCACCGTGACCAGCAGTTTCGGCGTCGTCCAGCTTCAGGCGGACGAACCTCCGGAAAGCTTTCTGAAGAGAGTTGACAACGCCCTCTACGCCGCCAAATCCGGAGGCCGAAACCGTGTCTCAGCGTGATTGCTGGAACAGGGACACCTTTCATGTTATGAGTATCATCGATCGGGTTTGCAAATAACAATCTGTTATTAATATAAATATTGGTGGTATTGCAAAAAGCCGAATTTCGGATGGCGTTGTAAAATGTTCGCAGGCAAGGCGCATAAACCATGAGGAATGCAGGTACTTGTCGTATGCTGCAATGACGAAGGATGCAGCGCAACGTGGCATGCGGACATTTTACGAAGCCATCGGGATTGATTAACGGCGTATTTCCGGAACCGCCCCTGTTTTTTCATTGTAAACGGATGCCAGAAAAACACTTGCCAGCGGGCAGGTTATGAGAAACCCGATAAAAACAGATCCTCCCAGGGCAATAATCCCCATGTAGAGCACCACGACGACAACATGATCCAGAATTTGGTCTTTTACAGCCATCCGGTAACTTTCCTTTATGGCATCCATAACGCCCAGACCCTTATCCGTCATCAACGGCAGCACATAAAAGCAGCAGAACGTCATGGCAACAACAATCAGTAATCCGGGTAAGAACAGCACCAGAAAGCCGATG
>JAJYBO010000047.1 GCA_021778975.1 Deltaproteobacteria bacterium | reverse complement strand
TAACCGCAAAATCTCCAATACTTGGACGGTATGCTTGATAAACAACAATAGATTTATCAGTATATTGCGCCAAAATATGTTTTCCCTCATAGGGCCAAGTTTTCTTTTGTGTCAGATAAGGTAATATTTCCATCCGTTTCCTTTGGGAGCTTCTGTACAGGCAAGAGAGGGCGACCTTGCAAGAGCTTTATAAGATAAGGAAGGGATCTCATGGAAGAATATCTTCATGATCCCCGTGACGGCGTAAATGTGTCCCATTGAACAGAACCAGTGCCGCTGTCTGCCCCGACAGTGAGATTTTGAGCGCCCCCGCACCGCTTCTTGGGCATTTCCTTATCAACCGATATGGTTATTGTCAAGGAGACTTTTCAACAATTAGAATTCATTGGCATGTACCATTTCTTGAAATCCGGACTTTTTACGAAGCCGTCAAAATTGACTTTGCAAGGAAATGGTATATACTGAGCCAGATGTATCAAGTGAGAATATAATGCGCCGTAAACAGTCGAATTTATGACGACATTTTACGAACCCGTCAAAAGTGTGTGGGGTGTAATAGTTGTTCGATCGCGCTGTGCGTGTTTTACATATCGGGAAGTTCTTCCCGCCGGTAACCGGCGGCATTGAAAACTTTCTGGGAGATCTGCTGCCGGCCCTAAAGAGGGCGGGAATAACCGCAGCCGGTCTGGTGCATGATGTCCCCTGCGCCGGCTCTGGCGAACCACCACAGGATAACGATCTGGATATCTACCGGGCTCCGTGTTACGGAACGCTTTTGTATGCCCCCGTCAGCCCCATGTTTCCGCACATCATGCGGCAAACTATTCACGCATTCAATCCCGATATCCTGCATTTTCACGTTCCCAATACTTCTGCCTTTTGGGCGCTGGCGCTGCCTGCCGCAAGGCGTCTGCCGTGGGTGGTTCACTGGCACGCGGATGTCGTGCCGTCCGTCATTGATCGGAGGATGGCCGTCGCCTACCGTCTCTATCGCCCGCTGGAAGCACTTCTCCTGCGCCGGGCGCAGGCTGTGATCGCCACATCCGCCGCCTATACGGCAACCAGCAGCGCTCTGTCTTTTTGCAGAGATAAATGTCATGTGGTGCCGCTGGGGCTGGATTCAAATCGCCTGAAACCACCGGATGCGGATGCCGAAAGATGGGCGGATGCGCAGTGGGGAAAATCTGGGGCCAGAATTCTGGTCATCGGACGGCTGACGTATTACAAAGGGCATGATGTGATGCTGGAAGCGGCTGCGGCGCTGCCGAATGTCCGGATTCTCATTGTCGGAGACGGGGATCGGGAGTCTTTTCTGGATCGTCGTATTCGAGAAATGGGGCTTGAAAACCGGGTGTCACTCCTGAAAGCTATGCCGGAGCCTTCGCTTCATGCGCTGCTGGCTTCCTGCGACTGTCTGTGCCTGCCATCGGTGGAGCGAACGGAGGCCTTCGGGCTGGTGCTGCTGGAAGCCATGCGGTACGCAAAGCCGGTCGTGGCCAGCGATATTCCCGGTTCCGGTATCGGCTGGGTGGTCAAAGACGGTGTGACAGGGTTTCTGACACGGCCAGGGGATCCGATGTCGCTGGCGGATGCCGTCCAGAGAGTCTTCAAAGATGCGCAAGCGCGTTGGCGGATGGGGAAGAAAGCTCAGGAAAGGTTTTTTGAGGTTTTCCAGGTTGACCATATTGCACAGGACGTGATTTTAGTATACCATCACGTCATGAAATCATCACCACGATATGCCATTTTTCCTCACGCCGACATGCTGCACGAATGAATCCTGAACCAACCATTCTGATCCCGGCGCTCGATGAGGCCGTCAACATCCGGGAAGTGATCCGGACTGTCAGGCGTACTGTTTCCGCGGATATCATCGTGATTGATGACGCCAGTACGGATGCGACGGCGGCCATTGCGCGCGAAGAAGGCGCCAGAGTGTTGCCGCTGTCGCTGCGGCTGGGCGCCTGGGGCGCTGTCCGCACCGGAATTCGTTACGCCAACGCACACAGAGCCGATATCGTGGTGACCATGGATGCCGATGGTCAGCATCCACCGGAATCTATTTGCGATTTGACAGCGCCTATTATCGCCCGCGAGGCGGATGTGGTGGTGGGGTCCTGTACCGGGCGGGGCAGCACGGCTCGAAAGCTGTCCTGGTATTTTTTCAGAAAACTGACGGGGCTCGATATTTTGGATCTGACATCCGGGTTTCGCGCCTACAACGCCGCCGCGATAACGGCGCTCATGACCGCGGATACGGCGCTGCTGGACTATCAGGATATCGGCGTGCTGCTGGCGCTGACCCGTGCGGGGATGCGGATCGCAGAGGTTCCGGTTCCGATGTGTCCTCGCGCCAACGGGCATTCTCGTGTATTTTCGACATGGTGGGATGTGTTGCGGTATCTGGTCATTACCGGCGTTTTGTGCCTTTCAAAATGGGGCATGCCCGCGGTGAGAGAGGTGGATTCATGAACACGCCGCATTCTCTACCCGCATATCAGGCGACATCGCTGGGAATCGGACTGGCCGTCGCGATTGTCATTTTGGTGCTGATCCGCAGAAATCATCTCATGATCAGCCATTCCCTGTGGTGGCTTTTGGTCGCGGCGGCAAGCATGGTATTCGGCGCCTGGCCGCGGCTGGTTGATGTGGTGGGCGAATTTCTGGGCATTCAGTATCCGCCGATTCTGCTGGTGATCATCGGGATGGGAATGCTCATTATCAAGATGCTGACCATGGATTTGAACTGCTCGATGCACGAGCGTAAAATCCGCGCGCTCACCCAGCGGCTGGCGATTCTGGAAAGCTGTATGGAGGTCCACCACCTGACGCCTGGTCAATCGGGTGCCGCTCTAAGCCAACCTTCTGAAGATACTGAGCGAGAAACAACATGAATTCTCATTTTGAAAAGCATATTTTGTGTATCGGCGCAGGATATGTGGGCGGGCCAACGATGGCGATGATCGCCCACAAATGCCCCCAGTACCGGGTGACCATTGTGGATATCAATCCGGAACGGATAGCCCTGTGGAATTCCGATCATCTTCCTATTTACGAACCTGGTCTGGATGAAATTATCCACAGCGCCCGGGGCCGCAACCTGTTTTTCAGCACCGACATCGAAAAGGGTATCCAGGAATCCGAGATTATTTTCGTCAGTGTCAACACCCCAACCAAAACATTCGGGGTGGGAGCTGGTATGGCGGCAGATTTGCAATACTGGGAAAAAACAGCGAGACAAATCCTGAAATCCGCAAAATCCGATAAAATCATTGTCGAAAAAAGCACGCTTCCGGTGCGTACGGCCCGGGCGATGGAGCGGATATTGTTTTCAGAAAACAACGGCGTTCATTTTGAAGTGCTGTCGAATCCGGAATTTCTGGCGGAAGGCACGGCCATTCGGGATATGGAATCGCCTGACCGGGTGCTGGTCGGTTCTCGTCAAACGGAAAAAGGGCTGAAAGCCAGGCAGCAGCTTGTGGATATCTATGCCAACTGGGTGCCGCGGGAGCGCATCCTTACCACCGATATCTGGAGCAGCGAGCTTTCCAAGCTGGTCGCCAATGCGTTTCTGGCGCAGCGGATATCCTCGATCAACGCCATTGCGGCGCTTTGCGAGAAAACCGAGGCGGACGTGTCTCAGGTCGCCAGAGCCGTGGGGATGGATGCCAGGATCGGCAGCCGGTTTTTATACGCCAGTGTCGGGTTTGGCGGTTCCTGTTTCAAGAAGGATATCCTGAATCTGGTGTATATTTGCCGTCATTACGGTCTCGATGAAGTGGCTGATTACTGGCAAAGCGTGGTGAACATCAATGAATACCAGAAAGAACATTTTGTGATCACCATGTTGAACGCCATGTTCAACACGCTGGCAGGCAAGCGGATCTGCCTTTTCGGGTTTGCGTTCAAAGCCGATACCGGTGATACGCGGGAAAGCCCCGCAATCTATATCGCCCAACGACTGATGGAGGAACGCGCCGAGCTGGTGATTACGGATCCCGAGGCGCTGACGAACGCCAAAGCGGATTTGAAGCTCTCTGATGGCGATAACGTGCGGTTTGTAGAGGATCCATACGAGGCGGCCTCCGGCAGCCATGCCATTGCCATCATCACCGAGTGGCGACAGTATCGGGAATTGGATTATGAACGAATTTTTCGCTCGATGGTAAAACCGGCATTTGTTTTTGATGGCAGAAACATTGCGGATCATCGGCGGCTTTTTGAGACGGGCTTTAATGTCTATCCTATCGGAAAACCGGCATTGACGCATCTGTAACAGCATGGCTTTGAACTTTTGTATGGAGACTTTTGATGAAACTACATGAAACCCGGCGCATTCTGGTTACCGGCGGGGCCGGTTTTTTAGGCTCGCATTTGTGCGATCGTCTGGTGGCTGAAGGTCATGAGGTGCTGTGTCTGGATAATTTTTTCACAGGGACCCGGCGCAATATTGCCCATCTGCTGGCAAAGCCCAACTTTGAACTGATTCGTCATGATCTGGCGCAGCCGGTTTTTCTGGAAGTGGACGAAATTTACAATCTGGCCTGCCCGGCCTCTCCGGTGCATTATCAGTATAATCCGGTCAAAACCATCAAGACCAACATCATGGGCGCCATTCACATGCTGGGGCTGGCCAAGCGGGTCAAGGCCAAAATTCTCCAGGCTTCGACCAGTGAGGTTTATGGCAATCCGGTCATTCATCCACAGACCGAAAGCTATTGGGGCAATGTCAACCCTATTGGAATTCGCTCCTGTTATGACGAAGGCAAACGGTGCGCGGAAACGCTCTTTTTCGATTATTACCGTCAGAATAACGTCAATATTCGGGTGATCCGCATCTTCAATACCTACGGCCCCCGAATGCATCCCAACGATGGACGGGTGGTCAGCAATTTCATCGTTCAGGCGCTGTCCAACCAGGACATTACGGTGTTTGGCGAGGGAGCGCAAACCCGAAGTTTTTGCTATGTGGACGATCTCATCGAAGGCATGATCCGGATGATGAATGGGCCGGACAGCTTCATCGGCCCGGTCAATTTGGGAAACCCCGGAGAGTTCACCATTCTGGAACTGGCGGAAAAAGTGATCCGTCAGACAGGCGCCAGATCAAAGATCGTTTTCAAGCCGCTGCCTCAGGACGACCCGCTGCAGCGCAAGCCGGATATCACTCTGGCCGCCGAAAATCTGGGATGGGCTCCGACAGTGAATCTGGAAGAAGGTCTCGAGCGTACGATTTCGTATTTCAAAACGCTCATCAACACGGGAGGTAAAAATGTTTAATCGTAACAACAGACGCCGGGGGGAGGAAGGGTTTACCCTGATCGAACTGCTGGTCGTCATTATCATTCTGGGGCTTCTTTCCGCCCTGGTCGCACCCAAGTTTTTCGGAAAAGTGGATAAAGCCAAACTGAAAACCGCCAAGACACAGATCGAACTTTTTGGCTCCGCCCTGGATGAATTTCGTTTAGACAACGGCCGTTATCCGACCACGGAGGAAGGACTCGAAGCCCTGAGAACCAAGCCCGCGTCTCTGCCCAACTGGGATGGTCCTTATCTGCCCAAACCGGTGCCTCTGGATCCGTGGGGGCACGCCTATGTCTATAAATCTCCCGGAGATCACGGTCCCTACGACCTGATGAGCTACGCTGCGGATGGCGCGCCCGGCGGAGAGGGAAATGACAAGGATATTGTCAGTTGGGAATAACCCGAAAAATGACGGAACTGTCGCTTAACGGCCATCGCCGATTCGATAGCATGTTTATTGCTGATTTTGGGCGGGTATGCCATCCGTGGTGAATATTTCGTTCGATCATATCCGGCAGACATTGTTCGGCCGGTTTACTCGCGCGCCTTTGCCGGAATCGGAGGCGGAAGACGTTGTGGAGAAGCCGGCGCCGCGTCCGGACTTTCCGGAGCTTGAAGAGGGCGGATTTCCCGAAAATCCACCGGCGCTGAATCCCTTTACCCCGCATTACATGAAGCGCTTCAGTTTCATTCCGCTGGATGATGCCAATGGATCGGTTGTGGTGGCGATGGCGGATCCGCTCGATTTCAATACCCGCGAGGTAATCGAGCGGGTGTATGACAAGCCGCTTCAGATTTTCATGTCTTCTGAAGAAACCATTTCCCAGTTTGTCTATCGCTGGTATGAGGCGGAAGTGGATATGACGTCGGGGGAAAAAACCGACGATCTGGACATGAGCCTGGAAGATCAGCTCTGGGACAATCCGGAGCATCTCAAAGACATGGCATCCGAGGCGCCGGTTATCCGGCTGGTCAATCACCTGATTGCCAAGGCGCTCGAGGTCGGCGCATCGGATATTCATGTCGAACCTCGAAAACAGCATGTGCAGGTGCGTTACCGGATTGACGGGGTGCTGGTGGATCAAAACGCCATTGCCGTCAAGCTCAAAGCTGCAATCAACTCCCGCGTCAAGCTCATGGCCAAGATGGATATCGCTGAAATGCGGCTCCCGCAGGATGGTCGCATCAAGTTCAAGGCGGGTCGGGAAGAAGTGGATATCCGGGTGTCGTCGCTGCCGACGCATTTTGGCGAAAGTCTGGTGCTGAGGCTCCTTCACAAGGAAAGCGTCGAACTGGATATGGATACGCTGGGGTTTCCGGATACGATCCGCGATAAATTCCGCTCGATCATATCTCTGCCGTATGGCATGATTCTGGTGACCGGTCCGACCGGTTCCGGAAAGACCACAACCCTTTATTCGGCGCTCAATTCCATCAATTCACCGGACAAAAAGATCATGACGGTCGAGGACCCGGTCGAATACCAGATGGACGGTGTCAATCAGGTTCAGGTGCAGCCCAAGATCGGTCTGACATTTGCGCATTGCCTGCGAACATTCCTGCGTCAGGATCCGGATGTCATGCTGGTGGGCGAAATTCGTGACCTCGAAACCGCTGAAATCGCCATTCAGGCGGCGTTGACCGGGCATGTGGTGTTTTCTACGCTCCACACCAACGATGCGGCCGGCGCGATTTCCCGGCTCGAAGACATGGGGGTCGAGCGTTTTCTGATCGCATCTTCGGTGGTGGCGGTGCTGGCCCAGCGGTTGGTGCGCCGGGTCTGTCCGTACTGCAGGAAATCCTTTCATCTGTCCGATGAAGAGCGTCAGGTGCTGGCTCAAGAGCTGGGACTGACACCCTCGGAAATTGCGGCGACCTATGTGAAAGGAGCAGGTTGTAAAGAATGCGCCGGGTCAGGGTACCGGGGACGACTCGGAATCTATGAATTGCTGCCGGTTGACGAGCTGATTCAGCGAGAGATTGTTCGCGGTTCCGACCGCAACGAAATCTTCAGAGTCGCTGTCCAGCACGGGATGATTTCGCTGCGAGCCGATGGCATGGACAAGGTTCAGAAAGGCATTACCACCTACGAAGAAGTGCTGAGGGTAACCCGCTGATGCCGAGGTTCTCCTATGAAGTCATGAACCGTCAGGGCCGGCGTCTGATAGAAACCCGCGAAGCCGGTTCTAAAGACGACGTGATTTTGTCCCTTCAATCCAAGGGACTGACCCTGGTGCGGTGGATGGACGAAAAACCGTCGTTGCAGCTTCTGTTCAAACGATCTAGCCGCAGCCTCAACAACAGGGATTTGCTGACCATTACCCGTGAGATGGCGCATCTGATGAAGTCCGGTTTGCCGATTGACAGGGCGCTGACCATCATTGTTCAGACCAGCGAATCGAAACCCCTGTGCGATATGGCGGCGTATCTCAAGGAGTCCCTCCAGAGCGGTAAGAGCCTTTCCGACGCTATGGGCGCCAGAACCGACGATTTCAATGAACTCTACGTCAATATGGTGCGGGTGGGGGAGGTCGGTGGCATTCTGCCTGATGTTATGGAGAAACTGGCCGGTTTTCTGGAGCGTTCGGAGGAAATCCGAAAATTCATCATTTCCAGTTCCATTTATCCCTCCATTCTCATGATGATCGGCATGGTGTCGGTAGGCGTGGTGATGGGTTTTGTGGTGCCCCGGTTTGCGGCCATTTTCGCTGACCTGGGGCAGAAGCTGCCGCTCAGCACCCGAATTTTGATGGACACCAGTCAGTTCTTACGCGACTGGTGGTGGGCCATGCTCCTGGGGATTGCAGCGGTGGTCTGTGGCGGTTGGCGTTTTTCACATTCGGCGTATGGGAAGGAACGACTCGACCGGATTGGCATTCGCGCGCCGCTGCTGGGAGATCTGCTGATGGATATCCAGGTAGGGCGCTTTACGCGCACGCTGGGGACGCTGGTAATCAGCGGCGTACCGCTGTTGAAAGGGCTTTCCATCGTTCGGGATGTGGTCAGCAATGTGGTGGTGCGCCGGGCCGCGGAAGAAATCTTCCGGCAGGTCAAGGAAGGAAAGCGTATCAGCACGCTCATGAAAGATCAGAAAATCTTTCCCTCCCTGGCGGTTCAGATGGTGGCGCTGGGCGAGGAAACCGGAAAAATCGGCGAAATGCTGACATCGGTTGCGGACGATCTGGACGCCCGTGTGCAGTCCAAGATCAAATCCCTTCTGGCGCTTATGGAACCCCTGGCGATTCTGCTGATGGGGCTTGTGATCGGCGGGGTGGTGATCTCCATGCTGACGGCGATTTTTGGTATCAACGACATTGCGTTCTGATGAATTCCCGCGGCTTTACATTTCTGGAACTGCTGGTGGTGATGCTCCTGATTGCAATTGCCAGCTCGCTGGTATATCTGAGCGTGGGGCGTTCGGCATCGCAAAAAGAAGGCCGCCTGTTTGCCGGAGAGATGATGGGTGTCGTCAAACGCGCCCGGAGTGCGGCGATATCCACTGGCAGGGCGGTCGCTTTTTGCATATCTTCTCAGGATCGGTTCTGCTGGGTGGAAGGGCGACAGAAAAAACTGGATATTCCCGAAAAAATTCGGGTGCAGCAGCAGGGCATGACCAATATTGATAACGATGTCTATGCCATTTATTTTTATCCGGACGGCAGTTCGAGTGGTGGAGAAATCACATTGTCGGTGGGCGACAGGTCGTTTTTAGCCTTTCGGGTGGATGTGCTGACCGGTATTGTGACGACGGGATAATCTGAGCATCATGAAGAGTCTGCCTGAAGGCGATGTTGCGCCAGCTATCGGAAAGCAAGTCGCGCCTGTTCCGAACGACAGGGTATCGTTCATTGCGGATGCCGTGGGGAATGCGACTTCATGTGGCGGCGCTCGACATGCACAGAAAGGGTTTACCCTGATCGAAGTGGTCGTGGCGCTCATCATTCTGGGTCTGTCGTTGGGAGCGATTTTTGAGGCGCTGTCCGTTTCGCGCAATATTGCGGTCAAGGCGGATGAAACCCTCGATGCGGTTCGTCTGGCCGGAAATATTCTGGCGAATCCGACGTTAATTGACACGGCGATCCGGGGCAATGCGATCAGTCAGCCGGTTGATGGCGAACCCGGTTGGCGGTTTACATTTTCGGCGCAACCGCTTGAATTTGATTCCGGCGACAGGCGGAATCCGCTTCAGGTCCCGGCCATGTATGAACTGAAACTGTGTTTGTTTCATACAACGGATCGTCACGAAAAGGAATTCTGTATAAACCGGTGGTATCGCAGCGCATGAAAACATGTCGGTCAGTTGCGGAAAACAGAAGACTGAAGCTGCTTTCCGAAGGATTTACGCTGCTGGAGATACTGGTTGCCATGGTCATGGTAGCTCTGGTGACGTTGATCCTGATGATGGCGTTCAGGCTGACGCTGCAGGCGTGGGAGCGCACATCATCCGAAGGAGAATCCCGGCAGATGCTTTCCGCTCTGCCGACGCTGTTGGGGAACCAGTTGGATGCCCGCGCGGTGAACAACCTGTTTGGGCAGGCGCAGATCAGGCCCGATATTTATTTCTGTGGTTCAGACGATACGCTGTCGTTTCTGACAATGTACGCGCCGCAGGGATCACCCGTGCAGGGCCTGTTGTGGGTGAGATATCAGTTTGATGCCGGTCAAGGGGTTCTTCGGATATATTTGCAGCCTGTAACGCGTCTGGACGATCTGGGAGATTCCAGGGATGCGGCCAAAGGCGTTCTTCAGTCTGACGACGGCTATCTGATCAGCGAACTCCATGATATCGTAGATTTCAAGCTGGCTTATACCGATACGGCGCTGTACAATCCAGATGATTCCAAACAATGGTACAGCGAATGGAAATGCGGGACGGATTCCGTGGGCGCGCCATATGGGATGATGCTCAGGATTGCGGTCAGAAAGGGGGCCGGAACCCAGGCGTACCGGTGGATATATCAGGTGCGAATGCCAGGGCCGGTAATCAACCCCTTCGGGGTGGGCGGTAGAAAATGAGGCGGTGTTTTCGATTTTCGTTGCGGGCGGGCCTGATCGAATCCCGTAAAGGCAGTGTACTGGTAATGGTGCTGTGGATACTGGTGCTGATGAGTTTTCTGACCAGTCAGTATGTGGCGCACAATCGAGAAAAAGCCAATATTTCCCGTAACGCCTGGTCGTCATTCCGGCAGCGTCAGGCGATCGTATCGCTAACGCAGCTTTTTTCCACCAGCGCCTGGCCTGTTCCGGACGGTACGGGCGCCAATGGCCGCTGGTTTCGACTGTATCCGGACGATATCGGCGTCTGGGTGCGGGTGGACAAGGAATCTTCACGGCTCGATCTGAATAGCGGCAATGAGGGTGAAATCAAGCAGAAACTTTCGCTTATGATGGACGAAAAACATCAGGACGAAGCGGATGCGGTGTCGGACGCCATATTGGACTGGCGCGATCCGGACGACATGGCCAGGCCGCATGGCGCCGAAGCCCCTGCCTATGCGGCCAGAGGTTTGAATTATCGGCCTGCTGACGGGCCGTTCAATGCGCTGTCCGAGCTTTTGCTGGTCATCGGGGTGACGCCGAATTTGTTCTGGGGAGATCCGGTGCGTCGGATCGAGACGGATTTGACCCGGCGGCTCATGGTGACGGACACGGCGGTGCAGAAAGATACGGTGCCAGATGCGCTTTCAGAAATTTTTACGATTTATTCACAAACGGGCAGGCGTGTCAGCCTGCTGGTTCCCGGAGAAGACAATACCTATCTTTACACGAATGTGATTCTGGCAAATGTATCTGGCGGATTCAATGTCGTGGACCGTCAGCAGGTGTTTGGAGTGGCCGATCCGGAGACGTATGACCGGTTGACGGAGCTGGAAAGTCAGGTAGCGAAGCAGGAGAGCCGGGACAGGGCGTCCCGATGATAAGTATTTATAACAACATAGAACTACATGAAAAAAATCAAAATGTTCCTGGATGGATGATACGGGCGATGCCATTTGTGGAACGTTTTCTGAAAATATTTTGATAATATGATAACAAAAGAGTTCCTCGGCATTTACCTTGAGAAGGACATGTTGCAGTATTGCGGCGCGGTGAAAGCGATTTCCGCGTGGTCCGTGTTTCTGTCCGAAGCTGCAACGGCGCCTTCCGGGGTTTTGCAGGGGGCATATCCTGAAACGTTGCGCAAATTTTTGATGGAGTTGACTCCCCGACAGGCGCGGCGGATTTTTCTGGCGCTTCCCAGAAACCGATTTTTTATCCGGGATATGTCGTTGCCGCCCATGCCGATGGAGGACGCGCTGTCGTCTGTGCAAAGTGCGTTGCCAATGACCTGCCATCTGCCGCTGGAGGATATTTTTTATGATATCTTTTTGTGCCGGATTCCGGATGGTGGTGTCAATGCGCTGGTTATTTACGCCCCGCGAAAAGAAATTCAGCCGCTGCTCGATATTTTCCGTGAAACCGGGCATGAAAAGTCTCTGAGCGGATTGTTTCCCGTTTCGCTGGGGGTGGGGGCCTGGCTGAGTCTTCAGCATTATGCCATGCCGATGGGATTGATGCTTTCCTCCGAAAACAGTGGCCGGGAACTGGCGGTGTATCAGAATACCGGT
The DNA here is from genome assembly GCA_021778975.1 of Deltaproteobacteria bacterium. Taxonomy (GTDB): domain Bacteria; phylum Desulfobacterota; class Desulfobacteria; order Desulfobacterales; family Desulfatirhabdiaceae; genus RAAP-1. The sequence continues at coordinate 2,577 of JAJYBO010000047.1, read as the reverse complement.
TGTATTTTTTCTACGGCCTGGCGGGAAAGTGATACCGGCGCGACAGACGCGGCCCCCAGAATCGCTCTGGTGCAGAGCCGGTTTCATTTGCATGAAGAGGGGATATTCTGTTTAGTTCCCGCCGGTGAAACGATGTTGCTGCCGGATCCATTACGAGATGGGCTGGGGTGGCTTCCGTCCGTCCGCCAGAACCTGGGGGCGGCGGCTCTGTGTGTTCCTGTGTCCGGACAGCAGTCAATTTTACTGAATGGCGGTCCGCCGCGTCTGACAACGTTTCATCTCTGGAAGGTATTTCTTCCGGTGGTTGTGGGCGTTGCCGCGGTGCTGGCGGTCTGGACGATCAGTATGCAGCACCGAATTCAGCATGAAAAAGAGGTCGTGTCGGCGCTGAAGAAAGAAACCGTGCAATTGCGTCAGCAGGTGCAGCCATTGGAGAAAACCCGTGATTCGCTGAAAAAGATGGAATCCCTGTTTGCCGATATTGATGATTTTGTCAAATTACGGCCCCGTCTGTTTACATGTTTCAACGAAATTGCACGGCTGATTCCCGAAGGCACCTGGTTTTCCCGCTGCGTCTTTCAGGGAACGGAGCTGTCACTTCAGGGGCAAAGTCGGGATACGCTGAAGGTGATCGAGGCGCTGAGAACATCGGGGCTGTTTGAGCAGGTTAAGCTGGTGGGGTCTGTCAATCGGCTTCCTACCGGTATCGAGCAGTTCAACCTGAGTATCCGTCTGAAAAATGTGGATGCGACGTCATGAAACTGTATCTGGGACAAAAAAGAAAACGGGAACTGCTTCTGTGGGGCGTTGCGTTTATTTGTGGCGTTCTGATCTGGTGGGCGCAGGCGTATGATCCCATTCGCGAGCAGAAAAATGAACTCGCGACAACACGCGAACACCTGACCGCGGAGAGCGGTCAGCTTACCGAGAAGCAGAAAAAACTGACGGAGTTTATTGCCGCCCACAAATCCATCACTCAGAAAATGAGCCGTTTCGAGGGGTTGAAGGTGGAAGGCAAAACCATCGAGGCGCTCAGTGCCAGCACTCAGGCGATACTTCAGCAGTATCTGGACAAGCAAAAGATACCGATCAAGGCTTATAAAGAGATGCCTGCGGGGAAATGGCGGGGGCATGCCATCAGCCAGATCGAGCTTCAGTTCGAGACCAAAATGCAGGGATTGTCCGATCTTCTGGAATACCTGGATTCTCTCAACAAGGTGGTGCGGATAGACCGTCTGACAGTGGTATATCGCCATATGAAAGACAGTGATTTGTTTGTCGTGCTTCAAATAGCCACATTGCAGATGGAAGGGCTGTCTTCCTGAGGTGTCCATGTCTTTGGGGATGGAATCTGCTTTTTCTGAGTTTAAGTAGGTCTGTGCTTCAACGGTTTGTATTCACCGATTTTTCCCATCGTTACGCCTGTCTGTATCATTCCATAATCCTCATGCGTTTTATGCAGCGCATGCTTTGGACTTGCAATTTTCATTTTTCAGTATTCATTCCTAATTTTTTTGTTGCTTTTTATGATGGTATGGGATAACAATCAAACGCCATTATGAATCATTAAAGATTTATGCTTTTATAAAAAGTTCGCAGGCAAGGCGTGCAAATCCTGAGGAGTGGGGCGTACTTTATGGTACGCCGCAGCGACGAAGGATGCAGCGCAACGCAGCATCCGGACTTTTTACGAAGTCGTCAAGATTACAGAACATGAGTTTTCGATGTTCATGTGGCCGGTGGTTTACATACCGACTCAATTCTGCAAACTTCACAGTCCGTCTATTCCGTTTTTTTCTCTGTATTGCTCTTGATATGGCGTGGTTGCATCGCCGTTTTAGACCTGTATCACATATTTCTGTCGGCCGGAATCGGAGAACGAGTCCGGGGGCAGTGTCTGCCGCGGTATCTTTTGATGATTTTGTTCAGACTGTTGTAGCCGGGCGGATAATTCCTGTCACTGTGGAAAAAGAGAGGAGGAGATTTATGATGAAAAAAACGATGGTGTTGCTTTTATTGGGTTTTTTTATGTGGATAGGCTTTGGAGGGGTTGCCTTTTCCGGGGATACTGCTTCCGGCAACAACTACGAGCATGCGGTCATGAGACCGGATCCCGAGACGTTGCATCAATGGCTGGACGATTTCGAGTTTATGGAGAAGGCGCACATAGACACAGCGGTTGCATCGAGATTGACGGAAGCCGGTGCGCAAAATCTGGGGACGTCTATGAGCCTTCTCAGCCGGTTGAAATATACGCCATCCGAGCGAAATCAATCCAGTTGCGGTGACTGCTGGGTCTGGGCTGGCACCGGGGTTATGGAAATTGATCTGGATGTTCAGAAAAACATTTATGATCGGTTATCAACCCAGTTCTTGAATTCATGCAGGACGCCTTTTGCCTGTTGTGGCGGATCATTGACGGGATTTGCCAACTGGTACAGCAGTCAGCAAAAAGCCATTCCCTGGTCCAATACAAACGCTTCTTTTCAAGATGGTTCCACCCAATGTGTAGATTCCACTTCGACATCATCCGTGCCGTGCAGCAGTATTTCCACAACGCCCAATTATCCCATTACC
>JAJYBO010000046.1 GCA_021778975.1 Deltaproteobacteria bacterium | reverse complement strand
GCGCGGCCACTGACGGCCCGGATGCGGGAAATAGCCTGCACCGCTATCCAGGTTTTGCCGGCGCCGGTGGGGGCTGTCACCAGACAGTCCGCCTCCTGAATTGCCGCGACCGCCTCGCACTGGAATGGATCCGGTGAAAACGGGGTCAATTCTGGCACGCCGATGGATTTAAGCGCCTGTCGCACGGCCGAATCCGCCGCGGGCTTCAGATGAATGGGCTGCGCCGCCGGTCGGCGGCGTTTGGGGATAAATCGGGGAGGTTTACTGCGGGGTTTTGCATTCATGACGTCAACTGCTGAATGATGGCGTCCAGTTGGGTCTTGGCGGTGGTGTTGGTGTCAAACGGAGACATGCCGTTCAAATCGGCTTCGATAAGGGTGTTGTCATAAGGCAGAAATCCCAGAAACTCAACGTTCGGTAAATTTTTCTTTAAAAATTCAATATCCGCATCGTTTCGAATTTTGTTGCCCACCACAGCGATGTGGTGCAGACCGATCTCCGCGGCCAGATGTTGAATATGTTCCGCGGTGTCAATGCTTCGGCGGCCGGGTTCCACCACCACAATCAGCTTATCAACCGCTCTGGCGGTAGCCCTTCCCAAATGCTCGATCCCGGCTTCCATATCCATTACCACCACCTCGTCTCTGGCCAGAACGATATGGGTTACAAGCGCCCTCAGCAGGGTGCTTTCCGGGCAGATACACCCGGAGCCTCCTTTTTTGATGCCTCCCAGACGCATCATCTTGATATTTCCAAGTTTAGCGGACAGGGCGTCTGGCAGATCGTCCACTTTGGGATTCAATTTAAAAAAGCCTCCGATGCTGCCGGGTCTGGCTTCGGTGCGCTCGTAGGCCAGATCTTTCATCTCGGAAATCGGTATAATTTTATCGGCGCTGGCAATGCCCAGCGCGCCCGCCAGATTGGCGTCTGGATCCGCATCAATCGCCAGTACATGTTTGCCCTGTTCATCAAATTTTCGAATCAGCAATGCGGAAAATGTTGTTTTACCAACGCCGCCCTTGCCGCTGACAGCTATTTTCATTGTGTTACCATCCCTTATTGAGCATAATTTCGTTTACTTTCGCTTCGGTTTGTTTCTCGACCAGAATCATCTTGCGGGTGTGCGCTCTTCGGATTTTATCTTCCAGTATGGTGATATCCGCCGGTTTTTCCATTAAATCCATCGCGCCCAGTTTCATGGCCTCAACCCCTTTTTCGAGCGTGACATGACCGGTCAAAAAAATGACCTGTAGTTCCGGCTTGACCGTTCTCAGCACTTTCAACGCTTCAAGTCCGTCCATTTCCTGCATCTGCAAATCCAGCACGATCACATCATAGGATTCCGACGCAATTTTTGAAAAGGCCTCTCTCGCGGAACCCGCTGTGGCGACATCCATGCCTCGATATTTCAGACGCTCGGACATGATATCGAGAAAATCTTTTTCGTCATCCACCAGTAAAATTCTTTCGACCATGAGTTCTTCTCCCTGTCGTTCTGCAATGTAAGCAGGGAATACACATTTTCAACACCATCCATCCAGCGGGGCGGCAACAACATCGTTTTCGTAAAAAATCAAACAGCGGATATGCTGTTTTCAGATATATTATGGATTTTGTCAAGTAGTTGAATCGTATTCAGCTTTTTTGCTAAAGACAATAAAGGTGTTTCTCGAACGACGAAGGATACAGCGTTGGCGCGGCATCCGGACTTTTTACGAAGTCGTCAACAATCGCATTGACGGAAATGGCGATTGCTGGTATTGGTGATAGAATCTGATTTTTAAGGCTGTTTTTCTGATTACAGAGCGATTGCCAGAATGCCTGAACACCCGTAAAACCGTAAAGGGTTTTCTTTGGAATGATACGCAAAATTTTGATCGTTGACGATTCTCCAATTTCACGCAAAATATTGAAAAGCTGTATTCCCAAAGACAGGGAATATGAATTTGTCGAAGCCGGAGACGGACTTGCCGCCGTTGAATCCTATAAAAAACAGCAGCCGGACGTAACGTTCATGGATCTGACCATGCCGGTCATGGATGGCATCACCTCTCTCGCCGAAATCCGAAAGTATGATGCAGCGGCGGTGGTGATTGTTCTGACAGCCGATATTCAGACCAAATCCATTGACAAAGCGTTGAATGCAGGAGCGCTTCTTGTCGTCAAAAAACCCCCGACACGAGAGAGAATCCAGGACGCCCTGTCCAAAGCCGAGTCGGTGCGCCGGAAAACACCATGAACAATACGCAAATTTCGGAAGAAGAACGGGATATCCTGCAGGAAATCATGAATATTGCCTTTGGTCAGGCCGCCGCCGAGCTTGCCGAAATCATCAATATCTTTGTGGTTCTCAGTATCCCTTACATCCGAATGATCGAGGCCGTTGATCTTCCCGACTATATTCGCACAGAATTTAGTGAATTCGGCAACATCAGCATTGTCGAACAGAATTTCTGGGGAGATTTCAAGGGGACGGCGCTGCTCATTTTTCCGGCGGGATCCGGAAAAGAACTCATTTCACTGCTTGACGATACGCCGCCGCCGGTTGCTGGATCCCAATCCAGCGATATTCTGGAAAAAGAAACCCTCATGGAAGTGGGAAACATCCTCATCGGCGCCTGTGTCGGAAAGGTGGCCGAACTCTTGAAAGATGTGGTCACCTATTCTCCTCCAAGAGTCATTGTAGAAGACCACCCCGACATCATGATGCCCAAAACCCTGTTCGATCCCACCAATTCGGCCATTATTCTAAAAACCATCTTTTGTTTCAATGAGCGGGATGTTCACGGGTTCCTCTTTCTGATTACAAGCCACAAGTCTGTGGCTTGGCTGAAGACCGCTCTGGCGGATTTCATGAAACAGTATGAATGAGATTTCTCAGATATTTGAAATCGTCAATTTTGGTCTTGTCATTCTTGATAACGAACTTAACGTCAAACACTGGAATCAATGGATGGCGCGGCACAGCGGCATAGAGGCAGACCGCATCACCGGCGCTTTTTTGCTCGATTTTTTTCCGGAACTCAACACCCCGCGCTTTCTCCGAAGCTGTAAAATGGTGATCGCTTTCGGCAACTTCTCTTTCTTTTCCCAGAAGTTGCATCATTTTCTCTTTCCGTTCAAACCGGACGGCTCGTTTAAATCCATGTTCGAGTACATGCAGCAAAACTGCACCCTGGGGCCGCTGCGGAATGATCTCAATGCCATTACCGGTATTTTTCTGATAGTTCAGGATGTCACGGAACTGGCATCCTATGAGCAAAAACTCGTCGAAATGAACATGAAGGATGGTCTGACCGGCATATATAATCGGAGATTCTTTCAGACGCGTCTCTCTGAAGAATATGAGCGACATACGCGCTATGCCGGGATGCTGAGTCTCATCATGTTCGATATTGATTTCTTCAAGAACGTCAATGACAATTATGGCCATCAATGTGGCGATTCCGTGCTGAAATCCGTTGCCGCTAAAATTGGATCCATCATCCGAAAAACTGATTATCTGGCGCGTTACGGAGGCGAAGAGTTCTGCTGTCTGTTGCCTCAGACCGATCTGGCGGCGGCGCGCCGTCTTGCCGAGCGGTTCCGCCTTCATATCGAAGCGTTGATGACGCCATGTCAGGGCCATGATATCAACGTTACGATCAGCCTTGGTGTTTCTGGATTGCACGGGGAAGATTCCGAGGAAATGCTTCTGAAACGGGCGGATCAGGCGCTTTATGACGCCAAGAATTCCGGCAGAAATTGTACGGTGGTCATGCCGTAATTTTTCCTGAAAAACCCCCAACACCGTGGCTATCGGAAAATACCAATGAATACCCTGTTTTTCTGGGCGTCGAAGCTCATATGGGCCGTCATGTCTCCGGACAATCTCTTCGTGATACTGGTGCTGCTGACATGGGGGCTGCTCTGGCGTCATTTGCGAGGCGCCGGACGATGGCTGCTGGAATGCCTCATGGTTTTACTGATTGTGACCGCGTGTTTTCCGGTCGGTGAATGGCTCGCATATCCGCTTGAAACGCGATTCGCCTCAAATCCGCCCCTTCCGGAGCATGTTGACGGCATCATCGTTCTGGGGGGCGCGGAGGAGGCGCTGATTTCAGCATACTGGCATCAGGCGGAACTGACAGAAAGCGCCGAGCGTCTGACGGCGTTTCTGGAGCTGGCCCGGCGCTACCCGAACGCCAGACTGGTTTATACCGGGGGAACGGGCAGCATGGTTTATCAGAATTATCCCGGAGCAGATGTCGCCAGACGGTTTTTAGGGGAGCAGGGGCTTGATCTTTCCAGAGTGGTGTTCGAGAGTCATTCCAGAAATACATATGAAAATGCGGTATTCAGCAAGGCGCTGCTATCTCCCGCCCCTTCCGAAAACTGGGTGTTGATTACGTCGGCCTGGCATATGCCGCGTGCGGTGGGCATCTTCTGCAGGGCTGGTTGGCCGGTGATACCGTATCCGGTGGATCATCTGAGTATGCCGGACCGGCTGTTTCGGATGGATTTCAATTTTTCGGATCACCTCCGAATCCTCAAGACGACGGTGCGAGAGTGGATTGGACTGATTGCTTATGATATCACCGGCAAAACAACGGCGCTACTTCCGAAAGGATGTATGCCGCGAAAATGATCCTGTTGTTTGCGTTCGCATCTCATCCTCCCATTGCACCCAATAGCGGCTTTTCATAAAAAATCTTGACTCGTCTGTTCCGTGATATATAGTAGCGGATTAAATTAGCGCTTGACGATTCCGGATATTCGGGCGCGCGGCTCAAATTACAAACGTAATGAAAGGTTCCTATGAATCCGCTGGATACGGTCATTACAATCATTTTAGGGTACTGCCTGATCCGAGGTTTTTTCAGGGGTCTGGTCAAAGAAATATCTTCCATCATCGGGGTGTTGGGCGGGTTATACGCCGGCTACACCTATTATCAGAATATCGCCAGACCTTTGGGCGTGTGGATTGCCAATACGGCCTATCTGAACATTGTCAGTTTTCTGCTGCTGTTTTGCGGGGTATTTGTCATTGTCAGTGTTGTCGGTGTCATCATCAAATATCTCTTGAACATCGCTTTTCTGGGATGGGTGGATCGGTTTTGCGGCGTGGTGTTCGGTGTTGCCAAAGGGGTTTTGATCGCATCGGTCATTCTGATGATCTTGACGGCGTTTCTTCCCAAAGGCGCGCCGCTCATCAAAGATTCGATGCTGGCGCCTCATGTGGCCAGGGTATCCGAGATCATGGCGCAACTTGTTTCCAAAGACATGCAGCAGGAATTTTCAAGCAAAATTACGGAACTTAAAAAGAGTTGGAATATCCCCCTGTAACATCGGATAGTAACGGTATATCCGCGTTGATGCGGTTGATTCAGCGGCTGCGCGGCGAAAACGGGTGTCCCTGGGATAAAAAACAAACCCCGGCGACCCTTTCGGTGTATCTCATTGAAGAAATGTACGAGCTGGTGGACGCCATTGCGTCCAAAAAACCGGCGGATGTCTGCGAAGAGCTGGGGGATGTGCTGTTTCAGCTTCTGTTCATCGCCGATTTATTTCGAGAATCCGGTCATTTTGACATAGAGGATGCCGCACGGCTGAATCTTCAGAAGATGATTCGCCGGCATCCCCATGTTTTTGGCGAAGAAACCGCGGCCACCAGCGAAGATGTCCGCCGACAATGGCACCGCATCAAGTCCGAGGAAAAGAAATCCGCCGGTGATGCGGGGGCGCCGGCAGGGGTTCTCGATTCGGTGCCGGCCGGCCTTCCGGCGCTGCTCCGGGCGTACCGAATTTCGGAGCGCGCGGCGCGCACGGGTTTTGACTGGACATCACTGTCCGGCGTCATGGAAAAAGTCGAGGAAGAATGGGCGGAATTCAAAGCGGAAGTCCGCAAAATCGAATCAGTGGCTTCCGAACCGGATGTGGCTGCACGCGGAAATCTTTCTCTGGAATTTGGCGACCTTCTCTTTACACTGGTGAATGTGGCCCGGTTCGCCCGTATTCACCCTGAGACTTCCCTGGCGGATGCCACCCGGAAATTTGAGAAGCGGTTCAGGCATATGGAAGCGGTGGCCGCACAAGATGGCGTTTCCCTTGAATCCGTGTCGCATGACGAGCTGGACAGGCTTTGGGAAAACGCCAAGTTGTCCGCCGGATGAACCGGATGAATCGGAGACTCTATGATAGCCATTATTGATTATGATGCTGGAAATTTAACCAGCGTAGCCCGCGCCATCACATACCTGGGGTATGATAACGGGGTGACACGCGATGTCCAACAAATTCTGGCGGCGGAGCGGATTATATTTCCGGGTGTCGGCGCGGCGGGTTCCGCCATGGCCAGCTTAAAACAACTGGAAATTGACGCCGCACTGCGCGAAGCCTTTCAGCGAGGAACGCCGATACTGGGGATTTGCCTCGGCACCCAGATTATTCTGGAATACAGCGAAGAGAACCAGACGCCGTGTGTGGGGCTGGTTCCGGGAGCCGTCCGCGCGTTTTCTCCGGATATTCGTGATGCAAATGGCGCTCGCCTCAAAATTCCTCAGATGGGATGGAATCGGATCAGCCCTCAACAAGAACATCCTGTTCTGGCCGGCGTCAAGACATCCGATGAGTTTTATTTTGTTCACGGATATTACCCCGATCCATCTCGTCCGGAGCATATTGTCGCGAAAACCGCCTATGGCATTGATTTCGCTTCCGTAATCGGGTATCGCAACCTCATTGCAACTCAATTTCACCCCGAAAAAAGCGGGCGTCCGGGGCTTGCTATCCTGGACAATTTCTGCCACTGGACGCCGTAACCGGCAAGGAAATATCTCCATGCTCAGCAAACGCATCATTCCCTGTCTGGATGTCCGTGAAGGTAAAACCACAAAGGGCATTCGCTTTGAAAACAATGTAGAAATCGGCGATCCGGTAGAAATGGCCAAATTCTATTATGAGGCCGGCGCCGATGAAATCGTGTTTTATGACATCACCGCATCCAGCGATAAGCGAGGCATCATGATTGATGTGGTGCGCCGGGTGGCGGAAGCCATTTTCATTCCGTTTTCCGTGGGCGGCGGCATTCGCACCGTAGAAGACATGCGCGCCGTGCTGCTGGCGGGCGCCGAAAAGATCAGCGTGAATTCAGCGGCCATTCTGAATCCAGACATCATTTCCCAGGGGGCGAAGGCTTTCGGCAATCAGTGTGTGGTGCTTGGCATGGATGTCAAGTTTGTGGGAAAGCGTCCCGAAATTCCATCCGGCTACGAAATGGTCATTAACGGCGGCAGAAAGCCAATGGGGATTGATGCTCTGGAATGGGCGCAGAAGGCCGAATCGCTCGGCGCCGGAGAAATCTGCCTCAATTCCATAGATGCGGATGGTACGCAAGATGGTTATGAAATTCCGCTGACATCCCTGATTTCGTCTCATGTTTCCATTCCGGTCATTGCTTCCGGGGGCGCCGGAAAGCCCGAACATCTCCTGGATGTCCTCACACGCGGAGAGGCGGATGCCGCGCTGGTGGCGTCCATGGTGCATTACGGCGCGTATTCCATTTCTGAGATCAAGTCATTTTTACATTCCCACGGTGTCAAGGTTCGGACCACCTGGTGATGAATCTGCCCGTCTGCTGCTGCAACCGCCGCCGACATCCCGGATGACAAGGATGACCGGGCGGCAATCCACAGAAAACATTTACAAGGTAATGGTCATTCATTGAAATCTGCTGTTGTTTCGTCAAAAGATGCTGTCCCCGCGGGCAAAAGTCGCCTTCGGGAAAATATCGAAGCCATCGTTATCGCCATTGTTCTGGCGCTTTTCATTCGTACATTCATCGTTCAGGCGTTTAAGATACCCTCCGGTTCCATGAAAGAAACGCTTCAGATCGGGGATCATATTCTGGTCAACAAGTTCATCTATGGCGTTAAACTTCCGTATTTCGATACGACACTGATTCCGATCAGCAATCCCAAACGGGGGGATATCGTGGTGTTTGAATATCCGAAAGATCCCAGCAAAGATTTTATCAAGCGCGTTGTCGGTGTCGCCGGCGATGTGGTGGAAGGTCGAGATAAGCAGGTCTTTGTCAATGGGGCGCTTCAAGGCGGCTCTTTTATTGTCCACAAAGATCCCAATATCATTCCCGGAAGTATGGAGCCAAGGGACAGTTTCGGACCGGTGACCGTGCCGCCGCACTGCCTGTTTGTCATGGGGGATAACCGGGATGAAAGCTATGACAGCCGGTTTTGGGGCTTTGTCAATTTGAAAGCCGTCAAGGGAAAGGCGTTCATTATCTACTGGTCGTGGAACAAAGATGATTTTGATGTCCGCTGGAAGAGAATAGGGCGGCTTCTGCACTGACACATCCTGGGGATGGTGGAATATGCCGACATTGATGAAAAAAGACATTTTAGACATGACATCCCTGTCCGTCGAAGAGATTTCTCTGATTCTGGATACGGCTGAAAGAATGAAAGAAATCTCCGAAAGGCCTGTCAAAAAGGTGCCGACGCTTCGGGGAAAAACCGTTGTTCTTTTTTTTTATGAACCCAGCACCCGCACCCGCACATCGTTCGATATCGCCGCCAAGCGCCTCAGTGCGGACAGCATATCGCTTTCCGGAAGCGCCAGCAGCGTGGTGAAAGGAGAAACGCTTTTAGACACGGCCAGAAACCTCGAAGCCATGAAACCGGACATCATCGTGCTGCGGCATTCGTCATCCGGCGCTCCATATATTCTGGCGAAATCGCTTCGGGCGTCTGTCATCAATGCCGGGGATGGCATGCACGCCCATCCCACTCAGTCACTTTTGGATTTGCTGACAGTTCGAGAACACAAAGGAACATTGGAGGGACTGCGTGTCGCCATTATCGGCGACATCATGCACAGCCGGGTTGCTCGCTCCAACTGTGTCGGGTTCACCAAAATGGGCGCCAGTGTTACGGTCTGCGCGCCACCGACGCTGATTCCCAAAGGCATGGCGTCGTCTTATGGGGTCAGTGTTACGCACCATATGCCGGAGGCCGTGGCGAATGCCGATGTCATCATGATGCTCCGGATTCAGAAAGAGCGTCAGACCGGTTTCTTCTTTCCCACCGAACGCGAATATTCCAGGCTGTACGGTCTGAACCGGGATGTTCTGGAATATGCGAAATCCGATGTTCTGGTCATGCATCCGGGGCCTATCAATCGTGGTCTTGAAATATCGCCGGATGTGGCTGACGGTCCGCATTCGATCATTCTGGATCAGGTTACCAGCGGTGTTGCCGTCCGGATGGCGATTCTATATCTGGTGACAGGAGGCGCATAATATGCAAATACTGATCAAAGGCGCACGGGTCATTGATCCGGGCAGGATGGACGCCCTGATGGATATCCGGGTGGACGGCGGCGTTATCGCGGACATTCAGCCGGCTGGTGTCATGTCACCCTCGAATATGGAGGGCAGGGTCTATGAGGCTTCAGGGTGCATCGCCGCTCCAGGATTGATGGATATGCACGTTCATTTCAGAGAACCCGGTCAGGAATACAAAGAGACCATTGCGTCAGGATGCAGCGCCGCCGCCGCGGGCGGCTTTACGGCTGTCTGCACCATGCCCAATACCCATCCGGTCAATGACAATGCGCCGGTAACGCGGTTCATTTTATCGAGGGCGGCGGAAGCCTGTGGCGTTCGGGTGTATCCGGTCGGGGCGATCAGCAAATCACTCGAAGGAAAGTCGCTGAGCGAATTTGCGGAACTCAAATCCGCCGGCGCGGTTGCCGTGACCGACGACGGTATGCCGGTCCGCAGCAGTCTGATGATGCGCCGGGCCATGGAATACGCAAATGGTCTCGGACTGCTGGTTATCTCTCACTGCGAAGATATGGAACTGGCTTCCGGTGGTTGTATGAATGAAGGTGAAACCGCCACGCGGCTGGGGCTTTCAGGAATTCCCAATGCCGCGGAAACCGTGATGGCGCTTCGGGATATCGCTCTGAGCGAGTTGACAGGCGCCAGGCTCCATATCGCTCATGTCAGCACCGCCGAATCCGTCCGGGCCATCCGGGAGGCCAAGCGCAGAGGCATTCCCGTGACCGCGGAAACCGCGCCGCATTATTTTACCCTTACCGAAGAAGCGGTGGGGGCATATGACACACATGCCAAAATGAATCCGCCGCTGCGAACCCACAAGGATGTGGAGGCCGTCCGAGAAGGACTTGCAGATGGCGCGATTGATGTCATTGCCACGGATCACGCGCCGCATTCATCGGTTGAAAAAGCGGTCGAATTCAATCTCGCGGCCAACGGCGTTATCGGTCTCGAAACATCTCTGGCGCTGGGATTGAAACTGGTGGATTCCGGGGTGCTGTCCATGACCGGCCTTATCGAAAAGATGTCCACCAATCCTGCCCGAATTCTGGGGCTGACCTCCTCGCTGGCGGTTGGCGCTCCGGCGGATATTACCCTGTTTTCTCCGGAAAAGGTCTGGACGGTGGATGCCCGTCAGTTTAAATCCATCAGCCGCAATACGCCGTTTGACGGTTGGACGCTCAAGGGCAAAGCGCTTCTGACGATGGTCGGGGGTAATGTCGTTTTTAACGCGATGACATGAAATGATCCGGCATACTTTCCGGGAATGCGTTTTTCGATCATAGAAACGGTGCAGCAACCATGACATCTTCCCTTCCACACATTCTGGTGGTAGATGATGAACTCAGCATGCGTGAGCTTTTAGAATACATGCTGATAAAATCAGGCTATCAGGTCACCTGCTCGGAAAGCGGAGTTGCCGCTGTCAAACTTCTTGAAACCATTTCTTACGATCTTGTGATCTGCGATATCCGTCTGGGGGATATTTCAGGGATCGAGGTGTTGAAAGCCGCCAGAAAACTCATCGCGCCGCCGCCCGTTATCATGATTTCCGCCTACACCACCACCGAGACCGCGGTGGCCTCCATGAATGCAGGGGCCTTCGATTTCGTTCCCAAGCCGTTCGACAACCGGGAACTGAAAGAGACCATTGCCAGCGCCATTACCCTGAAGACGGTCGAAAACGAAAAAAAGAGTCTGGACAGCGCCCTGAAAAAGACCCTGCATTTCGGCAAGATCATCGGCAATTCCCCCAAAATGCTTCAGGTCTATGATCTGATCCGTCAGGTCGCCAAAACCACCACCAACATTCTCATTACCGGCGAAAGCGGCACCGGAAAAGAGCTGGTCGCCAGAGCCATTCACGATGAAAGCGATCGCAGCGACAAGCCGTTTGTCATTGTCAACTGTGGCGGAATTCCGGAAACGCTGATCGAAAGCGAGCTTCTGGGATATAAAAAAGGGGCCTTTACGGGCGCGCAGCAAGATAAAAAAGGTCTCTTTGAGGTTGCAGACAAAGGCACTGTTTTTTTAGACGAGATAGGTGAACTCAGCCAGCCGATTCAGGTGAAATTGCTCCGGGTGGTTCAGGAAAAGGTTTTCAAACCGGTGGGCGGCAACAATGACATCAGGGTGGATGTCCGGATTGTGGCGGCGACCAACAAGACACTGGAAGAGGAGGTGATTGCCGGTCGTTTTCGCGAAGATCTGTTTTACCGGCTCAACGTCATTGGCATTCACATGCCCGCGCTCCGGGAACGTAAAGAGGATATCCGTCTTCTGGCGCATCATTTTCTGGAAAAGTACTCGCGGGAAATGGACAAAGCCATTGTCAAGCTGTCGTCTTACGCCATTGATCTTTTAAATAAATATGATTTTCCCGGAAATGTCCGCGAACTTGAAAATCTGATCGAGCGCAGCGTCGCTTTGTCGAACACCAATATCATCCTGCCTGAAAGTTTGGCGATTTCCATTCATAAGCAGGTTCACAAGCGCCGCTGGATCGAAGGATTCAAAAATAGACGGTTCGACTTGCAGGATGTTGAAAACGGTGTTTCAATTGATAGCATTCTGGATGAAATCGAAAAAGCCTATATCGAAAAAGCCCTCGAATTTGCCCGGGGCGACAAAGCCCGTGCGGCGGAGCTTCTTGAAATCAATCTTCGCTCCCTGCGATACCGGCTGGATAAATTGTCCATCAAAAAATGATTTGATAAGGAAATACTATCATTGACATTATCTGATCTTACCCTGACGATAGCCGTTTTGCCAGGGGGAAAATTGACGATAGAATTCGAGGTTTCCGAAGAGGTTGTGTCTCCGGATCGCCGTCAGATCGAAACCAGAATTCATGAAATTTATACCGAAGATCCTTCCAGAGCGCTTCTGGCGATGGGGTATATCCCCCGGGCGTTTCGGCTGTCTCCGTCCGTGGAGTTCTGGCGTGCGATTTCTGCGACGTATATCCATGAACTTCTGGTGGATCCCCGTACGGAAGAACTTCGTGAGAAACAAATCATCGCGTTACCTGATGAAAAAGTCGTAGAATGGCTAAGCCTTGTACCACCGATGGTGGGGGCGGAGCAGATTGATGCGGATATTATCGCCGCTATCTGGAATCTTTTGCAAGAAGCGTTTGGCCGTGAAGTACGGAGATGCAGTGAATCCGTGGAAGTGATGTTACAGCAATTGACGCCGGGTAGAGCGCTGGAATCGCATCGGATTCATTTTCATCTGATCGAAAACCCGCGAGAAGAAAAAACGCCCTTTTTCTTTCTGGCTACTTATTCGACGCACAGCGATTCTCAAAACAGGCTGATACATCTACCGCTGAACAACGCTCTGAAAGAATTTGGCGATGATACCCGCAAACTGGCGTCACTCATGGCGCCGGTGAAAAAAGCGGCGTCCATCAGTGATCTGATTTGCTCAATCTATGATTCCAGAGAGATTTTTAACACCCTCCGCTTCACACCGGTGGAAGCCTGCCAGTTTCTTCGAGAAACACCTCTGTACGAAAGCGTTGGCGTTCTGTGTCGGATTCCCAGATGGTGGAGCGCGTCGCCGCGAAAAATTACCGTGGTGCTGGCTATCGGTGAAAACACTGGCGGCCAGTTGGGGGTGCAGGTGCTGCTGGGATGCAGGCCGCTGCTTCGTGTCGGCGATGAAGAAATATCCTGTGATGAAGCCCGGGAAATTCTGGCGCAGTATGATGGTCTGGCAATGATTAAAGGGAAATGGACGGTTGTTGATCGCGAATCGTTGCAGCAGAGTTTAGATTTGTTCGAAAAAGCCCGAGAGATGAGCCGGGGCATGAAAATTTCGTTTCAAGATGCCATCCACATGCTTTTGGGATTTGAAACACCCCGTATGGATGGCAAAACCGTCTGGAATGGAGATGTGGTATGCGGCAACTGGATGCAGGAAGTATTTACCAAATTGCGTTCGCCTGCATCCCTTCAGTCTGTTCCTGCGCCGGAAGGACTCCGGGCGCATCTGCGGCCTTATCAACAGATCGGACTTAACTGGCTCACCTTTTTGCACGATCTTGGATTCGGAGCCTGCCTCGCGGACGATATGGGGTTGGGGAAGACCATTCAGATTCTGTCTTTGATCCAGTCTATGAAAGAGCGGAAGGATCGTGGGTATGGGCCATCGCTCCTGATTGTTCCCGCTTCGCTGATTGACAACTGGATGGCTGAAATTCAGAAATTCACGCCTGATCTGAAAGCCTTGGTACTGCATCCGCAATACACTGATGTACGAAAAAAACCGAAGGCGCTTTCCCGAAAGGGCTGTGATCTGGCAATCACCACCTACGCCATGTCGCGGAAGCTTTCCTGGCTAAAAGAAATATCCTGGTATTTTTTAATCTTAGATGAGGCGCAGGCCATTAAAAATCCCGGATCCGCCCAAACCCGGAGTGTCAAGGAAATCCTCGCCGCACACCGGATTGTCATGACCGGAACGCCTGTGGAAAACCGGATCGGCGATATCTGGTCACTGTTCGATTTTGCCAACAAAGGACTTCTGGGATCGGTACAGGCCTTCAAAAAATTTGCCAAATCGCTTTCGGAACGACCCGAAGGATACCACCGGATGCGTCAGGTTATTCAACCATATATTCTGAGGCGAATGAAGACCGATAAATCCATCATCAATGACCTGCCGGATAAGATCGAAATGAAGACCTGGGCAACGTTGTCCAGGAAACAACGGGTTCTTTATCAGAAGTTTATGAAGGATCTGTCGGATGCGGTCGAGATGTCCGAAGGTATAAAACGGAGGGGGCTGATTCTTTCTTTCCTGATGAAATTCAAGCAGGTGTGTAACCATCCCGATCAAGTGGCCGGGGCAGGCCGATTCAGGGAAGATGACAGCGGAAAATTTCAGCGTCTGCGCGAAATTTGTGAATCCATTTATGAAAAGCGAGAGCGTGTACTGGTATTCACCCAGTTTCGAGAAATGGTGGCGCCACTCGATGCCTTTTTGTCATCCGTGTTCGGACGTCCGGGTCTTCAGCTTCATGGGGGCGTTGCTGTGGGCAAACGCAAGGAGATTGTGGCAGCGTTTCAAAATGAAGCCGTTTATACCCCCTACTTCGTTCTGTCTTTAAAGGCCGGTGGCGTGGGGTTGAATCTGACCACCGCCAATCACGTCATTCATTTTGACCGCTGG
>JAJYBO010000045.1 GCA_021778975.1 Deltaproteobacteria bacterium | reverse complement strand
CGGGATTGGCTTCGAAATAGTTTTTGACATCCGTATCGGATACGGTGACTTTTGAAACGAAGTCGGCCGTGGGGAACTGCAAGTAATCAACCTTGCGTTTGGCTTCGGTTTTATATGCTTCTTTATGGCTGTCATAATAGGCTTTGACCTCCGCGTCGGAAGGATGGATATCGGTCAGCCGTGACGGATCGAAAAGCGCATAGTCAACGTTGACTTCAGCGTCTTTCCACTGATACCAGTCTTCTGCCTCCGTATTGGACACCTTGACGCTTTCGGCGACAAAATTACGAAGATGTTCTATCAGCAAATTCTCTCTTTGAAGGGATTCGAAGGCTTCAGGCGTCAAATGGTTTTGCGCCAGGACGGCGCGATAGCGCCGGTTGTCGAATATTCCGTTGTCCTGAAAAACGGAAATAGCCTTGATACTGTCTATCAGTTCGGTGCTGCTGACGGAAAAATCGAGACGCTTGGCTTCCGCCAGCAAGAGCCGTTTATCAATCAACTGATCCATCGCCTGCTTTTTGACCTGCATCATTTTGAGCAACTCGTCGTTGACATGGCTGCCGTAGCGTTGTTTGATCTGTTCGATGATGCGGTTATAGGTCTGGTTATATTCATCCACCATGATAGGCTCGCCATTCACCACGGCGACACGGCCCTCGTTACGGTTGCGGAAGCTGCCGACGCCCCAGAAGACAAATACCAGAACAATGGCGCCCAGCAAGATTTTGATTAACCATGTACCCGCATTTTTACGCATTAAATTGAGCATTTATAACATCCTCATGATTGTGGCGATATGCCGGTGAAAAAAGATAGTTGCCAACATGCTAAAATTTTCATTTTATTTTTCAAGTCTGTCAATGTCAACGAAATCCGGTTTCGTCATACATGATTCCTCAGTTGCAGCGCGCAGGGGTGAGGATTCAGATAATACTGTTCCAGCAGGTAGGATTGCCGATACTTTCGCGCATAGTGGTTCAAAAGGGTGACCGGGACAATTAAGGGAATATTTTCTCGATAGTATTCATCAATGATATCGAGTAATTCTTGCTTTTCATCGGGTGTCAGATTCGATTTGAAATATCCCATGATGTGCTGAAGCACATTGGTGTTTTTTCGCGGCGTTGTTTTCAGTTTTAGTGCCTGTGCCAGCAGAGATTCGTATTGATCTACAAGTTCATCGAACGGCGAGGATGCGCCCGCCGCCGTCAGCTTCCCCATTATCTGATAATGATTGGGGCTGTGAGAGAGAATCAGCAATTTGTGACGGGTATGAAACTGAATCAGCGCTTTCATGGTACAACCGCTTTCTCGCAGATGGCGCCAGCGTTGCAGCGTAAAAATCTGTTCGATGAAATTTTCTCTCAATTTGGGGTCGTGCAGCCTGCCTTCTTCTTCGACAGGAATTTGTGGAAAGCGGTTCATGAACAAACGGGCAAAAATACCGACACCGACTTTCCGAGGCATACCGTCATCAGAATAGACCTTGACACGTTCCATGCCGCTGCTGGGGGAATCGCTCTTGAAGATAAAACCGCAGAGATGTTCTGTTTCCAGTTCTAAAAGTTTCTGATTTGCCCATTGGGTCATTTGATCCGTATAATCGCGCCGACCCCGAATAGTGACAAGCCGCGGGGTTTCAGGAGCGCCGACAAGGCGCAGCGCTTCTCGGGGAGTGTCCATCCCGCACTCCACCTCCGGACATACTGGAACGTAGATGACATATTGTCCGAGTGTCTGCGTCAAAAACCTGTCCAGTTTGTGCCCTCCGTCATATCGAACATTCTTTCCGAGAAGGCAGGTGCTGATACCGATTTTGATTTTTGAGTCCATTTTTATTTCTTTCAACACAAGAGATTAAAAAAGGGAAGGGTAAATCAACCTTGATCTTGAAATTTGTTTTATACTATGATGCAAACCAGAAAGTCAAAAAGATGCGCCGCTAAAGGCCGTGTTCAAACAGGGAGCGGTGGAATTTCCCTGACCATGCGCCGGGTTTTCGAGAGAACGCATCCGGTGGCGGCGGTGGTGCTGAAAGTAGAGGAATGATGTCAACAATTGAACAGGCCGTTGAAGTACTCAAAGTAGAGGCCGAAGGAATATTGAATCTTGTCCACCGTCTCGATCGTCATTTCGATGAGATGGTGGATGTCATTTGTAGTACGACAGGCAGACTGATCGTCAGTGGAATCGGAAAATCCGGCATTGTGGGCAGAAAAATTGTCGCGACGCTCAACAGCACGGGGACGAGGTCATTGTTTCTGCACCCGGTCGAGGCCATGCACGGAGACCTGGGGATGGTCAGCCCGGATGATGTGTTTCTGGCGCTTTCCAATAGTGGTGAAACCGATGAACTCAACATTTTGGTGCCCAGTATCCGCAGAATCGGGTGTCGGGTGATCGCTTTTACCGGTAATCTTCATTCGACCCTGGCAAGGCACAGCGATATTGTCATTGACGTTGGTGTCGAAAAAGAGGCCTGCCCCCTGGGGCTTGCGCCGACGGCAAGCACGACGGCGCTGCTGGCGATGGGAGATGCGCTGGCCGTGGTGCTGATTAACAAAAAAGAATTCAAATCATCAGATTTCCGGCGATTTCATCCAGGGGGAAATCTGGGACAGCGTCTTTCCCGACAGGTTCAGGATCTGATGCTGACAGAGATCCAGATGCCGGTGGTGTATGTCGGTAATTCCATTGAAACGGCGGTTCAGGAAATCAATCGTTTAGAAATCGGCGCAACGCTGGTACTTAATCCGGACAGAACACTGGCAGGTATTGTCACCGATGGCGATATTCGCAGACGAATTGCGGCGCAGATGCCGCTGGCCGGCGGGGTGGTGGAGGATATCATGACCCCCCACCCTCGCGTGGTGACGGTGGATGCACTGGCTTGTGATGCGCTGAACCTGATGGAAAAATACCAGATTACGGTGCTTCCGATTGTGGATGCGCATCGCGTGGCGCGGGGGGTTTTGCATCTTCACGATATTCTGGGAAAGGGTGATGTTAAATACAATGGCCATTCATGAAGGCGCTGCCTGTTCAAAACGCCGCAACTTACGGGGGATATATGATTTCTGAAGTGATTGACACTGAAGTGCCGGCTCTGGGAGAAAGGAAAATTGCATCGCCTCTCCTGAGGCGTGGGCAGACCACCGGTTTTATCTGTGACACCGATCGGGTGACGATAGATGTCAACCTTGAGAGGATGAAAGCGCGGATTCTGGAAGATTCTCCGGTATCGGCATTTGAAATGGCGGGGCCTCGAGAGAAAATCTATTTCGATCCCAGCAAGGTCAAATGCGCCCTGGTGACATGTGGTGGTTTATGCCCGGGGTTGAACGACATTATTCGTTCGATCGTTCTGGGGCTTCACTATGGCTATGGTGTTACCAACGTTTATGGCGTTCGCTATGGGCTTCAGGGGTTTATCCCCAGGTTCGGGCATGATGTCGTCACGCTGACCCCCGCGGCCGTATCCGATATTCTGGAGCGGGGCGGCTCCATTCTGGGATCATCCCGTGGGCCTCAGTCCATTGACGATATCGTGGATTGTCTGGAGCGCATGAATATCGGCATTTTGTTCATGATCGGCGGTGACGGGACGCTGAAAGCCGCGACCAAGGTGGCGGACACCATTCAGCAACGTGGTCTCAAGATCAGCGTGGTTGGCATTCCCAAAACCATTGACAACGATATCTATCTGGTTTCCCGCTCTTTCGGATTCGATACCGCGGTGGATATCGCGACCCTGGCCATCAAAGCGGCGCATAGCGAGGCGGAGGGGTATCCGAACGGGATCGGACTGATCAAACTGATGGGACGCTATTCCGGGTTCATTGCTTCGACGGTGGTGCTGGCGCAGCAGGATGTCAATTTCGTGCTGATTCCGGAAGTGGATTTTGATATTGACGGCCCCGGTGGGCTTTTAGCCGTTCTTCAAAAACGGCTTGAACTCAGAAAACACGCTGTCATTGTCGTTGCAGAAGGCGCCGGTCAGAAATTTTTTACGGATGTCAATCAGGATACGGATAAATCCGGCAACGTCAAGCTGAACGACGTCGGGTTGTTGCTCAAGGACCGTATCCAGGAACATTTTGCTGGAATCAACACGGAAATATCCCTGAAATATATTGATCCCAGTTATATTATTCGCAGTCTTCCCGCCAACGCCAACGACCATGCGTTTTGCAGTGTGCTGGGCAGAGATGCGGTACACGCCGGCATGGCCGGTAAAACCAGGCTTCTGATCGGCCACTGGAACAATCATTTCGTGCATATTCCGATGAGCGCCTCCGCCGGAAAACGGAAGCAGGTGGATCCCAACGGCAAACTGTGGCAAAGCGTTTTGGAATCCACCGGACAGGGAGCGCTGAAAAATTGACGAAAATTGACGGCTTCGTAAAAAGTCCGGATGCTGCGTTGCACTGCATCATTCGTCGTTGCGGCGTATCATAAGTACGCCTCACTCCTCATGATTTACGCGCCTTGCCTGTAAATATTTTATGAACCCGTTTCAGGGGCGGAGGGCTGCTTGCCGGATGTTTCCGCTGACGCGTCCGTCGGTGGGGGTAAGCGGGTTTTGGGCCAGTATGTTGCGAATGACACCGGCATGTTTTTGCGCGGCCCCCTGGTTCATTTCGACGGCTTTTCTGGCCAGACCTCCACTATAGCGGGTTTCATCCGGCCGGGTCAGAAAGAATCGCACTTTTTCGGCCAGCGCATCGCCATTTTTTACTTCGATGCCCCCGCCTGAAGTCTCTAAAATGGCTCTGGCGTCCAGAAAATCTTCCATAGAAGGACCGTAAAGCACGGGTTTGCCCCAGGCCGCGGGTTCGAGAATGTTCTGCCCTCCCAGCGGCGCCAGGCTGCCTCCACAAAACACGACGGTGGCAATGCTGTAAGCGGCCTGGAGTTCTCCCATCGTATTCAGAATGACGATGGGCGCTGTTCTTGAAATTTCGTCCAGTTCTGTGCGCAACTGATACTTCAATCCTCTTGCAGCGATGCGTTGCTGTATGATGTTGCAGCGTTTTGGGTGGCGAGGGGCGATTATCAGCAGCATGTCCGGAATTTCCGGCGATATTTTCTGATAGACATCGAGAACGATATCCTCCTCGAATCGCCGGGTGCTGCCCGCCAGAAATACGGGCGTACGATCGTTCAGTGCAAAAAGGCGGCGCATTGCCGGGGCGATGTGGGGGCTGGTCTGGCGTGTCAGAAGGTCGTACTTGGCGTTGCCGTTCACGGATATTCTGCCAATATCCGCCCCCATTGCCATGATACGCTGCGCGTCGGCGTCCTGTATCATACTGAAGGCATCTATGGCGCCAAGAATCGGTTGCATCAGCGGGCGGATTTTGGAATAACGTCTGAAAGCCCTTTCCGAAATTCTGCCGTTGACGACTACCGTTCGAACCCCCATGCGCCGCGCCGTCATCAGCCAGTTTGGCCATAACTCCGTTTCCACAAAGACCATGACATCCGGCTGTATATTCCGAAACGCATTCCGCACAGACAGGATAAAATCAACAGGCGCATAAATGCAGGCGATATCGGCGCTCAGGCGAGATCGCGCCAGATCGTATCCGTGTTCCGTAGAAACCGAAAGGACAATTCCGGCACAGGGTACTGTCGTTTGCAGCGCTTCGATTATGGGTATTGCCGCCGCCACTTCTCCCATCGAAACGGCGTGAAGCCAGAGCCGGGGACCGTGCTTATCCATGATGACAGGTTGAGAAGATATTCCCATACGCTGGTAAATGCTGCGCTGGTAGCGTCCGGAGAGTTTTGAATACAACAGGGCGCATGGCAGTCCTGCGGCGTAAAGTCCTGACGTCAGCCCCAGGTAGGTGAGATAGACTGGATTCATTGTACTTTCCGATATCGGACGATGACGGCCTGTTAATCTCCCGCCCCCAGCGGGGGAGGGGGGCAAAAAGCGCAAATTTGAAGGCCAATTTACGGAGAAACCGTTTCTACAAACCGATCCCCCTTGATCTGAAGCAGATAGAGTTTTTTCTCGACTTCCCGGTTTTTATCGAAACGGAAATCGCCGGTGACCCCGTGGTATCCTGCAGGGTCCAACAGTGCTGTAACGATGGAACTGCGGAACTGCATGTCCGGGTTGCTCACGATCTGAAACATCATCATGGCGGTGTCATAAGAAACGGCTTCGATGTAATCGGGGGCCTCTGTGAAAGCGTCGCGAAAAGAGCGTACGAACTGCTGCACATTGTCTGAAATGCTGTCAACGAAAAAGCCGTCTGGTACAATCGCGCCCTGAAGGGATGGGCCCGCCATGTGCATCAGTTTGGAGGAATGCCATAAATTGGTTCCCAACAGAACTACGGACTGGAGATTGGCCAGTGGCAGTTGGGGCGCGATGACGGATAATTTTGACGGCGCTTCCGGTATGAACAGCGCCTCAATGCCTGCACCCGAATTGGCGGAAGCATCGGCGCCCGTCGCCGACGGTATGTTCTGACTGGCGGATGTCCCCGTGTTTCTGGAGCTGGTAAAACTTTTGAGTATATCCCTGAAATCGGTCTGCGTAGAATTGTAGCTTTCCGCCAGGACAATTTCTCCTCCCGCGGCGGCGATCTTATCCTGAAATAATGTTTTGAAGTTGATTCCATAGGGTTCATCGGGATACAGCACCCCAAAACGGTGAAGCCCCAGTTTTTGGATGGCGAATGACGCGATGGCGTTTGCCTGCGCTTCGTACGTCATGAAATTCCTGAAAACCCTGTCGCCGATCTGCGTGATATCGGGTTTTTGCGTCAGCGTGATAATCGGAATACCATGTTTTTGAGCTTCCTGCGCCGCGATATCGGCAGTGGCGACCGGACCAATGATAGCGGCAACGCCTGCATCGGCCAATTCTTTCACCGCCGCGACGGTTTTGCTGGGATCCGATCCGGTGTCTTTGATCAACACCGTAAGCTGAGCGTCTGGATGGGCGGCGATAAACTGGTTCTGGGCCAGTTCGACGCCTTTCAACGCCTGTTTTCCGTAAAGTTCATAAGTGCCGCTTAACGGCAGAATACACCCCAACGTATGTTTTTTGAAATCGGAACGTTTTTTGAGAGAGGCGATCAGTTGGGCGGCCTGAACCGCTGCATCGGTTTTGGGGTATTGCGTTGTAAGCTGGGCGAAGATTTGGAGCGCATCTTCGGGGTTTTCGGTTCGAAGGCTGTCTTTGCCCAGTTGTAGCAAAAGCCATGGCTTTAAACGAGGCGATGGCGTTCGGCTCAACAGCGTGGTCAGATCGCTGCGAGAGACCTTGTCCAGTATGGCGCGCATATCTTTTAAAGCAGCGTCTGCATCCGCGCCGGTTGATTTTTCCACCAGCATCGCGTAGATGGAGACGGCTTCGCCGTAACGATTGAGATGACGATATCCATCTGCGGTCACAAGGGATATTTTTTGAAAATAACCTCTGGGTAAAGGGCTTTTGAGAAACGCCGGACCTTCAGAGACCACTTTCTGATAATCGCCTGTTTGAGCGAATGCTGTCAGAATGCCCAGTTTGGCCTGTGGTATCAGAACGCTGTCAGGATATTGAACGATGAGACGTTGATAATATGGGACGGCCAGCGCGGGTTTTTTGAGAACACGATAAATGTCCGCTATTGCCAGCAGTGCATCCGCTGTCCGCGGCGCATTCGGATATGTGTAGAGATAGTTCTTGTAAGCGCTCAGCGCAGTGGGATAGATTTTTTCGATACGCCATTTTTCTGCGGCTGCAAAAAGGCTGGCGCCGGGTTCCTCGGAAGGCCGGGAGGGGGGCGTTTGAGAAACCTGTTCCTGGTGAACCGCCAGCTTTCTGAAAGAACATGACGCCAAAGGGAAAACAAACAGCAAAATCAAAAAGCAGCGAAATATTTTCATGGTGACAGCATTGTCCTCCTCTTCAGATCGGCGGAAACGATGATAAC
Organism: Deltaproteobacteria bacterium; assembly: GCA_021778975.1. Taxonomy (GTDB): domain Bacteria; phylum Desulfobacterota; class Desulfobacteria; order Desulfobacterales; family Desulfatirhabdiaceae; genus RAAP-1. The sequence continues at coordinate 6,764 of JAJYBO010000045.1, read as the reverse complement.
CTCGTAGAACCATTCCGCGGTGATACCATACCGTTTTTATCATTTCCACATGAACGATGTATCATAATCGAAACGTCTCTTAGGGTCAATTATACTTTGAACGGTTATGCCCCCCGTTCCGAATCTTTCTTCGTCATGGCGTTCGTAGCGGCGGCGATACAGATTTCTTGACACCATTCACAAGTTGAAATAACATATCTGGTTTACAAAACAACGTGTTGGCGGTTGATGGATGACTGCCGGCGTTGTGCCGTAACCTTTGAAATGATAAACCTGAACGTCAGTATTTCCGCTATCGGCGACAACGCGATAGATGGTCAGAATGGGTGGAATCAATGCAAAAAATAAAATATTCAATAGTGTGTTTGGCAATATGCGCCAATCTTGCCATATGGTTTGCGCTGAACCGTCCCGCGCCGGAAGCGCCGCCATGGTTTGACAAAATTCATGGGGTTTCTTTCAGCCCGTATCACAGAGGGCAAAACCCTATGGAGAAGATATTTCCGCGTCCCGATCAAATAGACAAAGATCTGAATATGCTGCGGGGGGTGACGCGGAGTGTGCGAACCTATTCTTCTATTGATGGATTTGAGGATATCCCCGGCATGGCGGCGCGCTATGGGTTGAGCGTTACCGCCGGCGCATGGCTCGATCAGAACAGAGAGCGCAATGAACTGGAAATCCGCAATCTTATCCGTAACGCCAGGACTTATACCTCCACGATCAAACGGGTTATCGTGGGCAATGAATCCATACTTCGGGGCGATCTGACGGTCAAGGAACTGATCGGTTACATTCGCAGGGTGCGCGAGCAGGTCCCGTGTCCTGTCAGCACGGCTGAACCCTGGGATGTCTGGATCAACAATCCGGAACTGGCGAAAAATGTTGATTTTATCGCCATCCATATTCTGCCCTACTGGGAGAAAATTCCGTTCAATCATGCGCTGGGCTGGGTTTTGGACCGTTATCATCAGGTACAGCAGGCATATCCGGACAAACATGTGCTGATTGCGGAAGTGGGCTGGCCGAGTCATGGAGAACGTCGCGGCCCCGCCAAACCCAGCATTGTCAATGAGGCCCTGTTCCTCCGGGGCTTTTTCAATATGGCCAGAGCCAACAAAATTGATTATTTCATTATGGAAGCTTTCGATCAGCCCTGGAAGGTGGGGCTGGAGGGGGTGATGGGCGCGCACTGGGGGGTGTTCGACAGGAACCGCCATTTGAAGATTGCCATGGTCGGCCCCGTGGATCGGTCTTCGACGGTTGTCATCCCGGTGATTATATCCACGCTGATGGGGATGTTTTTTCTTTCCGCATATCTGGGGCGTCAACAGGATCAGCCCTATAATGCGCAACTCTTCTTCGCGATGGTAATCCAGCTCAGCATGTCCGGTCTGACCTGGATGATCGCGTCTCCGTGGCTTCACGACCTGCTTCCGGCTGAAACCCTGATCTGGGGTCTGTTGCTGCCCCTTCAGGCGGGGCTTCTGCTGGTGGTGCTCATCAACGGGTTTGAAATGGCGGAGATGCTGTGGCCCAAGGGTCTCAAACGGGTGTTTCACCCGCTGACTCCCGCGTTTGACAGGCCGTTTCCCAAAGTATCGCTGCATTTGGCGATTTGCAATGAACCCCCCGATATGGTGGCAAAAACTCTCGACAGCCTGAACCGGCTGGACTATCCGGACTATGAGGTGCTGGTCATAGACAACAATACGGTGGATTCTGCCGTATGGGAGCCAGTGCGGGATTATTGTGAAAAACTGGGGCCTAAATTCCGGTTTTTTCATCTGGGAAAGTGGAAAGGGTTCAAGGCCGGCGCGCTCAATTTCGGGTTGAGCATGACCGCCCCGGATGTTCAGGTTGTGGGTATTGTGGACAGCGATTATGTGGTGCGTCCAGACTGGCTGAAATCCATGACGCCTTATTTTGACAATCCCAGGGTCGGATTTGTTCAGGCGCCTCAGGATCATCGGGAGTGGGAAGGCAATCAGTTCAAGGAAATGTGCAATTTTGAGTATCACGGGTTCTTTCAGATCGGAATGGTGCATCGGAATGAACGGGATGCCATTATTCAGCACGGCACCATGACGCTGATCCGCAAACATGCGCTGGACACCGTGGGAAATTGGGGCGAGTGGTGTATCTGCGAGGACTCCGAGCTGGGATTGCGGTTGATGGATGCCGGGTATGAATCCGTATATGTCGCCGAAAGTTTCGGTCACGGTCTTACGCCAGATTCCTTTGCCGGTTATAAACGTCAGCGGTTTCGATGGGCGTATGGCGCCATGCAGATCATCAAGGGCCACTGGAAAAAGTTTTTGCCCTGGAATGACGCCTCCGGATTGACGCTGGGACAGAAATATCATTTTGTCGCCGGATGGCTTCCCTGGTTTGGTGATGGGCTGAACGTACTTATTTCATGGACAACGCTGCTCTGGGCCGTCGGGGTCATTCTGCTTCCTCGATATCTGGGGCAGCCGCTGTATATCCTGCTGTTTCCATCTGTGGCGGTATTCGCCTTTAGACTGCTGCATTTTTTCTGGTTATACAAAGTGAGAGTTCATTGCACGCTGAAGCAGCGGATAGGCGCTGCGCTGGCCGGGATGGCGTTGAGCCATACGATAGGAAAGGCGATGCTTTCCGGCGTGATATCTTCCAACAAACCTTTCTTGCGAACGCCGAAGTGCGAAAACCAGAAGGCCGTGATCAAAGGCGTTTTGATGGCCTGGGAAGAAATGGTTATGTTTGCAGGGTTCTGCCTGGTTTCAGCCCTCATTATCGCCAAGCACGGAACGGACAATCCCGAAATCCTGCTGTGGGTCGGGGTGATGATGTTGCAATCGCTGCCGTACGGCGCCGCGGTACTGATGTCCATGATCAATGTGATTCCGGCGCTTGTTCCCCAGACCCGTCCTCGCCCTGTTTGGGCGCCGCGGAAAATCGGGCTTCGGTTTTTTACCCGGCGGGCGGAAAATGGATAAGAATTATATTGACAGAATCTGTGTATTAGCATAGATTCATAGAGTTAAATTATTTATCAGGAGAATGTGAGTCGTGAAAAAATATACGTGCAGCTTCAATGATTCAGACAATCCGGGCAAGTGGTATGTGGTGGACGCCAAAGAAGCCATTTTAGGAAGGCTTGCGTCATCCATCGCTTCCCGGCTGAGAGGAAAATGCAGCCCCAACTTTACGCCGCATGCCGATATGGGCGATTGGGTGATCGTTATCAACGCCGATAAGGTGATGCTTACCGGAAAGAAGTGGGCGCAAAAGACGTATTATCATCACAGTGGATATACGGGTGGCATCAAGTCTATTACCGCAGCCAAACTTCTTGTGAAACGTCCTGAAGACATTATTCGTTTCGCGGTCAAGGGGATGCTGCCCAAAAACAGTCTCGGAGACAAGATGCTCGGAAAGCTGAAGGTGTATGCCGGAGACAGACATCCGCACGAAGCCCAGCAGCCGACGAATCTTTCACTATAATTTTCATCAAACCGGGGTAATATATGGATAGAGAAAACGTTTACTATGCAACAGGAAGACGTAAAAGCGCCATAGCCAGAACGTGGTTAAAGCCTGGAAAAGGAATCATCATGGTGAACGAAAAACCGGTGAATGATTATTTTTCAGTGGCGGCCGCGAGGGCCATGGTGTCTCAACCACTGGCGCTTACCAACAATATTGAATCGTTCGATGTCAGGGTGCGTGTTTTGGGAGGCGGGGTCAATGGTCAGGCCGGGGCCATTCGGCATGGCATCACCCGCGCATTGATTCAGGTGGATCCCAGTCTGCGTCAGGTTTTGAAACGAGCTGGTTTTATTACACGAGATCCCAGGATCAAAGAACGTAAGAAATACGGTCAGCGTGCGGCGCGCGCCCGTTATCAGTTCTCAAAACGTTAATCGCGTCATACGGTTTCGTTTTTTTACAACATCCAGATTGTATAAAAACCGCCGGTTCATGAGCCTTGCTCTTGAACCGGCGGTTTTTATTTGGTGGGGTGATTTCCAAAGCTGCGATTTCTTCTTTTCACAAGTGTACGGGGGTTTCGATGATATCTTCCCGATAGCGTGTCAGGGGGGTAAGTCCGTCGGCGGTGACGATGTGGGTGTTTTCGATGCCGACCACCCCGCGGCCCGGAAATACCAGCTTTGGCTCCAGGGCAATGACCATGTTTTTTTCAAGCAGTGTTTTCTGCCCGGCGGCCAGAAAGGGATATTCGTCCAGTTCAAGACCAATGCCATGTCCGATAAAGCGTATCCGCTGGTTGCCTGATCCCATGAAATATTCTGCATATCCAGCATCTTCCACCCATTGAAGCGCCAGTGCATAGACCTGGCCCGCGCTGACACCGGGTTTGGCTTTTTCTTTTATGATCGTTTGAAGTTCCAGCATGGCCATGTGCGCCTCGATCAAATCGTCGGAAATCCTGCCGATTGAAAAAATTCGAGTCTGGTCGGACAGATAGCCTTTACAGACAAAAACATAATCCACCAGGACGGGTTCATGCCGTTCTATCCTGTTGGAACCAGGTCCTTGAGCGATGGACGGGCTGATACCGGCGCCGCCGGTTGGCGACGCCAGGTAACTTGGCACCGCTGCGGATGCGCCGCACATCAGATGGCCGTAAAACAGCTCGTTTCCCCAGAGGCGCATGCGCACCACACCTTGATGTCCCAGTTTCCGGGCATGGGCTTCTATCTGCCCGGCAAGTTCAATTTCTGTCATTCCTTCCCTGAGAATCTGCGGCACACAGGCGAATACCGTATCCGAGCATCGAGCGGCTTCCCGCATGATGTCAATTTCGTACGAAGACTTTATGGCGCGCACTTCCCGGATCAGATGAGAGACCCCGATCATGCGGGTTTGAGGCAATAATTGTGTCAGTTGCAGATAGGTCTGGGCGGGGATTACATCCAGTTCCAGCCCCAATGTTTCGGGGATGGTGAAGCCGTTATCCGTCAACAGTGTCGCAATTTGGCCCGTTCCGGAAAGCGGAACGATATGGGGAATTCCGGATTCCATCCGGGCGCGTTCAAAACTTTTTCGCACCATCAACAACGGAGCGCCTTCCGCCGGTATATAGAGATGAGATTGCTGGATGGTGCCGGCAAAATAAAATAAATCCGAGTTCTGAAGGATGAGAGCGCCTTCTATCTGATGTTTTTGAAGTTTTGCCTGTAATCGCTGAATTCGCAGTGCAATCTCGTCACGAGGCGTTATGTCGTCAAAAGACCATGAAACTGTCATGATGATTCTCCTTTTACGAAGCCGTTCGAAATTCTATTTCTAATGAAACCGTCAAACCTGTCCGTGTTTTGAGCGGAGCGGATCGTCTGAAAAGCCTGGTTGACAAAATTTGTCCAAAAATAGTAACCTGCTCCTTCTTTATGTCTGAAGCTACAAAAGCCAGGTAGGCATTAAAGCCGCCTGATATCATTTTTTAAATCATCGAGGAATATTTCTTATGCAAAAAGCTGAAAATGCGCAAGCGTATATTGCCACTCAGCGAAAGATTATTGACCAGAATCCGGAGTGTGGCACATCTCACTACAATCTGGCGGTGGCGCTGTTGGGATTGAGGCAGTTCGAGGAAGCGGAAGTGGAGCTGAAAGCGGCCATCGAGTGCAGTCCCAGTCTGGCGGAAGCCTATGTGCAGCTTGGCGGGCTTTGCCTTCACAGGGGAGACATGGAGGGGTGCCTGGCGTATAACCGGGAAGCGGTAAAAATCCGCCCCGGATTTTCCGAAGGCTACGGCAATATCGGTTTTGTGGAGCTTCAGCGCGGCAATATTGATGAGGCCATTACAGCCCTTGAAAGAGCCACCTATTTCAATTTCAGGTATGTGCAAGCGTTTGCGACGCTGGCCAATGCCTATTTAATGAAGGGGATGCTCGAAAAAAGCATTGAAACCAGTCAGAAGGCTCTGGAAATCGAACCGGACTTTCCCATCGTTCACAACAATCTGGCTATCGCCTGTTTAGAAAAAGGGGACAGCGCCCTGGCAATTCAGCACTATGATCGCGCCATTGAACTCGGTTATGATGTCGCTCCCCAGATCCGTGACGAAATCGAGCTACTGCGCCGGAAAGATTCCTGACGCATGTCGGGAAATGTTTTTTGCTACTATCTGGCATCCGCGGCGGATCGTGTGGAAGCATCCGGGGGGATATGGGAGCGCCCACTGCCGGATTCTCCGGGGCGAACGGACGCTGCTGTTTCGGATCGGGTGGCCCCGACATATGGCGATTATTTCATGGCGGTTCGCCGTTTTCTCGAAGCGGATAACTACCGTGTCGTCATTCGGGTGCTTTCCCGAGATACAGGGCTTTCGTACAGTTCGGATGCCATCTGTGGCATTCACATCTTTCTGATAAAACACGGTGCATTTTATCATCCCTGCCGAATTGAAATTCAGGGGCGAACCTTTCGGAAAGACTTTGCTGTCAACGTGGCCGTTTCGGAGGTCGGGAAGGGATGTATCCATCGCGAGTTCTGTCTGCTTCAACGCCTGAATGCTTCTGTTTCTGCCAGCTTTCTTCCGATGGTGTTTGATTACGCGGATATCGCTCTCGAAAACCATGTCCAATTCAAGATGTTTTTGGCCGAATGGTGCGAGGGCTTTCATGAATTTCATATGGCGTTCGATCCGGAGAGCCAGTGCTTCAGAACACATGTCTGGGATTCGGAGCGACGTATCGGCTTTCTATCACCGGAGCAAACGCATGAACTTTACCGGCGGATAGCGGTTATCCTGA
>JAJYBO010000044.1 GCA_021778975.1 Deltaproteobacteria bacterium | reverse complement strand
GCATCCTTCGTCGTTACGGCGTACCATAAGTACGCCTCACTCCTCAGGATTTGCGCGCCTTGCCTGCGAACTTTTTACAAAGCCGTCCGAATTTCGACTTTTTACGAGGGCATCAAAATTGACGGCTTCGTAAAAAGGCCGGCTTCGATACATCAGATCACATGAGGAAATTCCAGGCAGTCCTTGCTGAGGCTGTCATCAAATGCGACCGGGTAGCAGCCGTCAAAGCAGGCTTTACAGAAACAATTTTCAGGGCTTGGAATCCCTGTGGATTTGAGCAATCCTTCCAGGCTGAGATAATGAAGCGAATTCAGACCCAGAAAATCCTGAAGGTCCTTCACACTCATGCGGGCGGCGATCAATTCTCCTTTCGTCGAGAAATCAATGCCGTAATGACAGGGAAACCGATGCGCGGGACCGCTGACCCGTAGATGTATTTTTTTAACGCCAAGCTCCCGCAGCGCCTTGACCCGCGTCCGGACCGTCGTCCCGCGAATGATGGAATCTTCGATAATGATAATGTCCTTGCCTTTCAGGAGTTCCTTGACGGGATTCAGCTTGACCCGAACACCGAAGTCTCTCATGCTCTGCGTCGGCTGAATGAAAGTTCTGCCCACGTAATGATTACGGATCATCCCCATTTCAAACGGAATGCCGGATGCTTCGGAATAGCCCAGCGCCGCATAGGTTCCGGAATCCGGAAACGGCATGATCATATCGGCCGTCACCGGCGCTTCATGGGCCAGTTGACGGCCATGCGCCTTACGCATCAGATAGACATTCTTGCCGAAGATCGTGCTGTCCGGCCGGGCGAAATAGATAAATTCGAATATGCAAAAAGACTTGCGGGCGGTTACCGGACTTCTGAGACTCCGGATACCGTCTTTGTTGATGATGACAATCTCCCCCGGATCCAGTTCTCGGATAAATTCAGCCTCAACCAGATCAAGGGCGCAGGTTTCCGAAGCCAGCACATAATGGCCGTTCAATCGCCCCAGACACAGCGGACGGAATCCGTTAGGGTCTTTTAAACCAATAATCTCTCCGGAGTTGGTCAGAACGATCATGGAAAAAGCGCCCTTGATGCGGGAAACCGTTTCGAGCAATGCTTTTTCAAACCCCATCCCCAGATTTTTGACAAACAGATGCAGAAAAACTTCACTGTCCATCGTCGTCTGAAAAATGGAGCCGGACGCCTCCAGTTCATTTTTCAACTGAGAGGCATTCACCAGATTTCCGTTATGCGCCACAGCGTAAGAGCGCATGCGATGGTGTACGACAAATGGCTGGGCGTTGGTTAAAATGGAACTGCCGGTCGTCGAATACCGCACATGGCCGATTGCGATTTCACCGCCAAGCTGTTCCAGATGCGGCCGCTTGAACACATCGGAAACCAGCCCCATCCCCTTATGAGACACTATCTGCTGATTCTGGATCACCGCAATGCCGGCACTCTCCTGGCCGCGGTGCTGAAGGGCGTAAAGCCCGAAATACGTCAGGCGGGCGGCATCCGGATGACCGTGAATGGCAAACAATCCACAGGCTTCGCGGGGCTTGTCTTCTTCGCCGGATAAATCCGGACATTCACTACAGGCGCAATCGTTCATGATGGACTCACAAATAAATCAAAAATCAAATGGCAAGGTGGAAACTCAATTTCCAGCCTTGCCGCCGTTGACATACTCATATGGTAATACAGTGAAATACAAATAAAAATAGTCGCAGATTACGACTATCCATGATATTCCTGAAGCGGCTTTACCGAAAGCGCCGTTTGTTTCATGGCATTGATGGCCTTTCCGAGCGCAACCGCGCCCGCCAGCGTCGTCGTATAGGGAATGTTGTATTTAATGGCGGCCCTGCGCAAATGATATCCGTCCCGCTTGGTCTCGTTGCCGAATCCCGTGTTGATGATGAGTTGAATTTCACGGTTCATGATAGCATCCACCACATGGGGTCTGCCGATCGAGACTTTGTTGACCACCCGGCTGGGAATACCGTTTTTTTCCAGAAAGGCGCCCGTACCGCGCGTGGTCATCAGGGAAAATCCGATATTGAAAAGCTGTCTGGCGACCGTCAGCGCACCGGGTTTGTCCTTATCCTTGACACTGATAAACACCGTACCTTCAAGAGGCAGGTTCTGGCCGGCGCCAAGCTGCGCCTTGGCATAGGCGGAACCCAGGTCTTCGGCGATTCCCATCACCTCTCCGGTGGATTTCATCTCAGGCCCCAGCAGCGTATCGACATCCGGAAACCGGTTAAACGGCATCACGGCTTCCTTGACCGAAACATGATGCGGAACTCTTTCGGATGACAGCCCCAGTTCTTTCAGTGTCTTGCCCAGCATGATTTTGGTAGCCAGTTTGGCCAGGGGAACGCCGGTAGCCTTGCTTACGAACGGAATGGTTCGGGACGCACGCGGGTTGACTTCCAGCACATAGAGCCGGTCACTTTTGACGGCGTATTGCACGTTCATCAGCCCCACCACATGGAGTTCAGCCGCCATGGACTTGGTGGCGGCAGTGATTTCCTCGATGATTTCCGGTTTCAGGCTATACGGCGGCAACACACAGGCCGAATCTCCGGAATGAATCCCCGCCTCTTCGATATGCTCCATAATGCCGCCGATGATCGTTGTTTCGCCATCGGAAATCGCATCCACATCCACTTCGATAGCATCCTCCAGAAACTTGTCGATCAGCACCGGGTGTCCCGGAGAAGCGGCGATGGCCAGCAGAATGAAATTTTCGAGTTCTTTGGGATCATAGACAATCTTCATGGCTCTGCCGCCCAGCACATAGGACGGACGCACCATGACCGGATATCCGATGGTTTCGGCCACCGCCACGGCTTCGGCGACGGACATGGCCGTTCCGTTTTCCGGCTGCACCAGGCCGAGTTTATGCAGCATGGCCTGAAACAGTTTCCGGTCTTCGGCCCGGTCAATGCTTTCGGGCTGTGTCCCTAAAATAGGCACGCCGGCGCGGTGCAGCGGCGTTGAAAGATTCAGCGGCGTCTGACCGCCGAACTGAACGATAACGCCCAGAGGCTTTTCGGTTTCAACGATATGCAGCACATCCTCCCGCGTCAGAGGCTCGAAATACAGCTTGTCGGAAGTGTCATAATCCGTACTGACGGTTTCGGGATTGCTGTTGACCATGATGCTTTCGACGCCCTCTTCCCTGAGCGCAAAGGAAGCGTGAACGCAGCAGTAATCGAACTCAATCCCCTGACCGATCCGGTTGGGGCCTCCGCCCAGGATCATCACTTTTTTCCGGCCTGAAACCCTGGCTTCGTTTTCGGTTTCGTAAGTGGAATAGTAATACGGCGTGGCGGCCTTGAACTCGGCGGCGCAGGTATCCACCAGCTTATATACCGGAAGAACGCCGTTTTCAGCTCGCAGCTTACGGACATCCTGTTCGGATGAACCGGTAATGGCGGCGATCTGGATATCGGAAAACCCGGTGGACTTGGCCTCCCGGAGCAGCGCGGGGGATATGGCTTTTCCGGCTTCCCGAATACGGGTTTCCATATGCACAATCTGCCGGATCTGGTCCAGAAACCACGGATCAATTTTTGTCAGATCGTAAATCGTCTCAAGAGACATTCCGGCCCGAAGCGCTTCGCGCAGATAAAAAATCCGGGAAGAATTGGGGGTTGCCAGATGCTGCTCGATTTCGCATGGGGTCGGCGGTGCCGGCAAATCCTTGCCGTCGGCGCCCAGTCCGTAACGGCCGATTTCAAGGGAACGCAGGCCTTTTTGCAGCGCCTCCTTGAAGGTGCGGCCGATGGCCATGGTTTCTCCCACGGATTTCATGGCGGTCGTCAGGTAATCACGGGTTTCCGGAAATTTCTCGAACGTCCAGCGGGGAATTTTGATCACACAATAGTCAATGGTCGGCTCAAAAGAGGCCATGGTTTCCCCGGTGATATCGTTGGGAATTTCATCCAGCGTATATCCGACAGCCAGCTTGGCGGCGATCTTGGCGATGGGATAACCGGTCGCCTTGGACGCCAGCGCGGAACTGCGGGAAACGCGCGGATTCATTTCCACAACGATCATTTCTCCGGTTTGGGGATGCACGGCGAACTGCACGTTGGAGCCGCCGGTATCCACACCGATTTCGCGGATGATGGCGATGGCGGCGTTACGCATCTGCTGGTACTCCCGATCCGTGAGCGTCTGGGCGGGCGCCACGGTGATGCTGTCGCCGGTATGAACCCCCATGGCATCCACGTTTTCAATCGAGCAGATAATAACCACGTTGTCATTGTGATCCCGCATCACTTCAAGCTCATACTCTTTCCAGCCCAGCACCGATTCTTCCAGCATGACCTGGCTGATCATACTGGCGTCCAGCCCCGCCTTGGCGATGAGTTCCAGGTCTTCCGCATTGTAGGCGACGCCGCCGCCCGTTCCGCCCAGCGTAAAACTGGGACGGATGATGACAGGAAAACCGATTTCCGCGGCGATGGCCCGGCACTGATCCATATCCGTGGCAATACCGCTTCTGGGAATGCGAAGCCCGATTTTCTCCATGGCATGACGGAACAGATCGCGGTCTTCCGCCTTATGAATCGCTGGGATCGTGGCGCCGATCATCTCGACGCCGTACTTTTCCAGAACCCCCAGTTCCGCGACTTTGATAGCGGTGTTCAAACCGGTCTGACCGCCCAACGTCGGCAAAACAGCGCACGGACGCTCCCGTTCGATGATCCGGGCGACGGTTTCCGGCGTGATAGGCTCAATGTAGGTACGGTCGGCCATATCGGGATCGGTCATGATGGTGGCGGGATTGCTGTTGATCAGCACCACTTCATAGCCTTCTTCCTTGAGAGCCTTGCATGCCTGGGTGCCGGAATAATCGAATTCGCACCCCTGGCTGATAATGATCGGGCCTGCGCCGATAATCAAAATTTTATGGATATCTGTGCGTTTGGGCATAGTCTGTGTGATGAACCGTCTGGAAAAGATAAATAAAAAACAGGGCGTGAAGCAGCCCTGTATATCTGGAGTTCACGTCTCACGAATTTTCAGTGACCGGCTGCCATCAGACGGCTGAATTCATCAAACAAATACCGGGCGTCGTGAGGGCCGGGAGACGCCTCCGGATGGTACTGAACCGCAAAAACGGGCAAGGTGCGATGACGGAATCCTTCCAGCGTCTGATCATTGAGATTGACATGGGTGATCTCGACGTCATCCGGATTCAGCGTCGCGATATCCACGGCGAATCCGTGATTCTGTGAAGTGATCTCGATGCGTCCGGTTCTCAGGTTCTTGACCGGCTGATTCGCGCCGCGATGACCGAATTTGAGTTTATAGGTAGCGCCTCCCAGGGCAAGCCCCAGAAGCTGAATTCCCAAACAGATACCGAATATGGGTCTGAACCCTAAAAGTTCCCGGATGGTCTGAACGGCATATCCGACAGGCTCCGGGTCTCCGGGACCATTGGACAGAAAGATGCCGTCAGGCTGCATGCGCCGGATATCGGCGGCGGAAGTGGATGCCGGCGCCACAATGACCTCGCAACCGGAAGCTTCCAGCAGCCGGAGGATATTGTATTTGACACCATAATCGAACGCCACCACAGAACGCCGCCGCCCGCGGTGTTTCCAGACCGACGGCGACCAGACATCGGCGCCGGATTCCATCGGTATGCATGTCTCCTGAACCCACCGGTAGGGCGTTTGCGTGGATACCGCCGTCACCAGATCCTGACCGATCATGCTGGGGATTTCTCCGGCTTTCCGGACGCACGACATCGGATCCGTGTCTTCCGTGGAGATGAACACCCGCATGGCGCCGGAATTTCGCAGGTGCAGGGTCAGCGCCCGCGTATCCAGGCCATCAATGCCCATCACATGGTTCTCCCTGAGGTAGTCGCCCAGAGACGCCGTGGCGCGGAAATTGCTGGGAAACGGCTGATATTCCCGCATCACGAAAGCGGCCACCTGAATGCGATCCGATTCTACGTCCTGAGGATTGACCCCGTAATTGCCGATCAGCGGATACGTCATGGCCACCACCTGCCCCCGGTACGAGGGATCGGTCAGCACCTCCTGATAGCCCGTCATGCTGGTATTGAACACCGCCTCGCCTCCGGCTTCACCGGGACCGGTAAAGCTCCGGCAGGCAAACGTCCGCCCGTCTTCCAATGCTAAAATGGCTTTTTTCATATCCCGTTTTGTATCATTCCACCAGCGGGTTTTCAACAAGATTCCATACGCCGTCGGGGCAGGCACCGACGCAAAATCCGCAGCCGATGCACCGGTCGGCATCCACCCGATATTCATAGCCATCGGGAATCAGCGCCACACGGCGGATAGCGGCCTGGGGACAAACAGCGACACAGATGCCGCAGTCACGGCATGCGCCGCAGGACGAACACTGGCTGCCGCAACTGTCCACATCCTCAAATTCCGTCAGACGGGGATCGAAATATTCCAGAGATATCCGCTGAAGTTCGATGGTGGAACGCCCATCGGCTTCCGGAATTCCGGATTCGATGCGCCGCAGTATGGCCAGCGCCGCCTTTCTGCCGGAACCGATGGCGTCTGTCAGAAGCCCTGGTTTCACCGCGTCGCCGATGGCGAATACCGTGGGAACGGACGTCTGGTAATCGGCGTTGACCTGGACATACCCACGTTCCGTCAGAATGTTTTCCGGAAGAAATTCCAGATCCGGCGCATCTCCGATGGAAACCACCACCCTATCCGCGGGGATTATTTCTCCTGTGGTAAGAACGACGCCGTCCGCCGTAATTTCACGGGTGAAACAGGGCCACCGAAAAACCGCGCCGGCCGCCTCGGCGTCTTTTCTTTCCTTGCCGAAAGACGCGGGTTCCTGAACATCCAGCAGCGTGATGGTTTCCGCCCCCAGCCGGTGCGCCTCCGTCGCTACATCGCAGCCGACATTGCCGGCCCCGATGATGACGACCCGCTTTCCGGGATGAATGTCTCCGGCTTTGGCCTGTTTCAGAAACTCCAGCGCCGTCAGCGCCCGCTCTTTGCCGACAATGGGCAGCATCCGGGGCTTTTGCGCCCCCACGGCGATCACCAGAAAATCATAATCTTCCTCAAAACGTTCGATGTCCGCTTTTTCCAGTTGCTGACGCAGATGCACATGTGGGATGACATTCCGGACCCTTTCCAGCTCGGCGCTGATGACCTCTTTCGGTATCCGGGTTTCGGGAATGACGGAGGCCATCTTGCCGCCCATGCCGCCGGCCAGATCGAATACAGTGACCTTGTGACCCTTTAGCCGCAACTGCCAGGCCACCGACAATCCCGCAGGCCCGGCGCCGATGACGGCGATATTTTTTCCTGTGATTTCCGGAAGCTCCGGAGTCTTCGCATTGATGCTGGCCTTTCCGAGCCGGGTTACGTCCACCGCCGGCATCTGCGCCTGCCGCCGGGTGCATGCCTGCATGCACAGATTCGGGCAGAGATAACCGCAGACGGAGGCCGGAAACGGGGTATACGTCAGCGCCAGATCAACAGCCTCATCCACGCGCCCTTCGCGAATCAGCCGCCAGCGCTCCGGCACCGGAATGCCCGTGGGGCAACCGGCTTCACACGGCGACTTGTATTTCCGGTTTTCCCAGACCGGCGCGTACCGCCTCAAATCACCGGTCGGAATCAGCGGAATCGGGCTTCGGTCAAAGGAGACCAGATCGCCGAGAAGCCCCCCCCTGCCAAGTTCTTTGTCCCAGACATCGGTCCGAAACGAGGTCATCGAGCGGCGCTGCCTGCCCGCTTTTTCCTTGGGCGTCCGGGCCGCCAGCAACTGCCAGGCGTCTGGCTGCGTCAAAGACTCTATCAGATGGGGACGCTCGATCGTTCGAAGAAACATCTCCAGATTCCGGGAAAGCCATTTCCAGTCTTCTTCCGTAATGGGGGCTATCCTGGCGTCCACCTGGCTGAAGCCTTTGTGGGGGCCTCTGAAAAAGACCTTGCCGCCCACCATTCCGACCAGCGGACGATATCCCAGAACATTGTCGGGATTCTGAGGATGGACGCCGCAGATAACGGCAATCCCCCCCGCCATGAATTCGCCGAAATAGTCGCCGACCGACCCCAGCACCCACAGCTCCGGAGCGTCAAACCTGGGATTTTGTTTGGTCATGGTCATGCCGCGGGAACCTATGTTGCCGGCGACATAGACCTTTCCCTGGGACATGGCGTTGACCGCGCCATTTCCGGCGTTGCCCCGAACCACAATCTGAGCGCCGGCATTGAGCCAGCCGACATCGTCGGAAACAGGCCCGTTGACTTCGATCAGCGTGTTGGGAAAGCCCAGAGACCCCAGCCGCTGGCCGGGATGTCCCTGCACGGTCACATGCACCGGGTCGCTGCCGGCCTTCCAGAGCCTGCCGCCGATTCCGTGCTGCCCGAACGCCTGAATCTCCAGCCGGCGGTATCCTTTTGCTACGGCGTCCTGAATCTGCTCTTCGAGGATACGGGAATCCAGACGCACCCCGTCCACCTTTCCAGAAATGGTAATTAACTTGTCATCCATGAACCCTATACTCCGTGATAAAAACGATGAATTCCGAATCTGTCTGAAATCCGAAGTGTTGCGAAGCCATCTGAATCACACCACATAATTGATTTTCAGCCGTTCGGCGATATGATAATCGCTGACCCCCAGGGCATCGGACATACCAACCGGCAGAGACGTTGACCGACCCAGCGGGGCGATGATTTTTCGGAGTTCCATGTCAAAACCCAGGAAGACATCCACCAGCCGCTGCGCCACCAGTTCAGGATCGAGCCTGCGGTACAACCGCGGATCCTGGGACGTGATGCCTTTGGGGCACTGACCGATATTGCAGATGTTGCAGCGATCGCTCTCAGCGCCCACACATCCGGCGGCGGCCTGCATGATGTATTTACCGACCTGAACGCCGCTCGCGCCCAGCATGATCAACGCCGCCGCGTTGGCCGCCAGATTTCCGCTTTTTCCGATGCCGCCACCCGCGATCAATGGAATTTCGTTTTCCATTCCGGCGGTGACAAGACCCAGATACGCATCGCGAATGTTGCTGGCAATCGGATGCCCCATGTGGTTCATGGAAATATTGTAGGCCGCGCCCGTTCCGCCGTCTTCGCCGTCAATCCCCAGCCCTCCGGCATAGGGGTTCCGCGTCAGGTTGTTCAGAACCGCCATCGCCGTGGAGGTGCCGGATATTTTCGGATACACCGGCACCCGGAATCCCCAGGCCATCGACATGGACTGAATCATCTTGGCCACAGACTCCTCGATGGAATACTGGGTCTGGTGGGTGGGCGGACTCGGCAGGCTGACGCCGGCCGGAACCCCGCGGATCGCCGCAATCAACCGGTTGACCTTGTACCACATCAGAAGACCGCCGTCTCCGGGCTTGGCGCCCTGGCCGTATTTGATCTCGATGGCGCAGGGGTCTTCCTTCATGTCCGGGATGGCGTGAATGATTTCATCCCATCCAAAATACCCGCTGGCGATCTGAAGAATCACGTACTTCAAAAAGCGGGAACGCAGAAGCCTCGGCGGGCAGCCGCCTTCGCCGGTGCTGATCCGGACCGGCATTCCCAGTTCCTCGTTCAGGTAGGCCACGCCCATCTGGAGCCCTTCCCACATGTTGGGAGAAAGCGCTCCAAACGACATGCCGCCGATCATCAAGGGATAAATTTCACGCACCGGCGGCACCCAGCCGTTCTGCCGGAGAAATTTCAGGTTGTCTTCCGGCGGCAGCACCCGCCCTAACAGGGTGCGGATTTCAAATTCGTGCCGGCCCGCATCCAGCGCCGGGTCTGTCAACATGGATATCCGGATGAACTTGAGCTGATCGAGAACCGTCCCAGGCGTGTTGCGTCTTCCCCCACGGCTTCGCGGAACGCCGCAGCGGTCTCTGTGAAATACCAGCTTGTCCGCATCATCGCTGCGGTGAGGCGAAATGGCGCCGTTCGGGCAAACCAGCGTACACATGGCGCATCCCACGCAGGCAAACGCCGGATCCGTTCTCTGACGGATGCCGTAAAATAACTGAGTGCGATTCTCCGGAGGGGCGCCGATTCCCAGTGGCAGTTCGACGGTTCGCTTGCGGAAAACCCCCAGTTCCAGGGCGTGTACAGGGCACACCGCCGTACACTGCCCGCACAATGTGCACTTATCCTTGTTCCAGGCGATCTGCCAGGGCAGATCCCTGACGCTCAGCGTGGAAGGGGTAATGGGGCGGTTTGACGGCATATGGTTACCTCCTGACGATTGGGGCCGACAATGGCTGTATCAATGTGCATGGGTTGAAAATCAAGACTCTTGTCGCGATCCGGGATGGCGGCGTCCAGACCGCAGATTTCAGATGAAAAGGCATACCTGCCGGGTCTTCCGCCGACAACGCCCGGGCGGAGTTTCTTGCGATCCTGCGCCATGAACAGGCTGTGATCCGGCAGACATCCGATGATGCAGTTGGGCCCGTCAATGATCAGACGTCTGCAGGACTGTTTGAGGCTTTGAAGCAGGGCGGCGTTCGGATGCGCCTCGATGTCCCCGTCCTGAAGCGGCGTGATGATGTGTTTATAGAGTTCAATGCCCGCACCCAGCCGTTTCTGGCTGTAATGCAGGATATGGGTGAACACTTCGGAATCGGATTGATAGCCCATGTATCCGGGAACACCGCGGGACTGCAAATAATCTCTGATGGGGATGAACGCCGTGTTTTCCCCGTTGGTCATCGTGGAATACCCTTCGAGAAAGAACGGATGACAGGCGTATAGGTTGATGGCGTAATTGGTGTTCTGACGCCCCTGCGCCATAATCACCCTGGCCTTGAGGTCTTTACGATCGAGTTTCAGGTGTTGGGCGACTTTCATCGGCTCGCCAATTTCCTTGATCATGATGACATCCGGCCAGAAAGAAAAAACCATCATGTCATGTTCCGCCTCGCCCATTTTTCGCAGTTGAAGGCGAACGTTCACCAGACGTCTGTAAAGTTCTTGCTGATCCAGCCCATCCCATTCTTCCGGATATTCGTAGGCGCGAACCAGATAGATATCCCGCTTGGGAATTCCTGCCGGAGGCGTTCTGGACACCTTGATCGGCAGTTTGTACTTGGTCATGAATCCCAGATTCATCATGAATGTATCCAGGCGCTTCAACCCGTTTTCCGTGAAGATTCCGGACAGAATCGGCGCATCCTTCATCTCTTCAAAAGGGCCACCCAGGTCTCGCAGAAAAAGCCCGACGCCGGAACCATCGTGCCCCTCACGCATGACATCCAGGGCTTCAAAGGCCACCATGGGCGAAAGCGGTTCTTCACTGGTTATGGCAAATAAACGACACATGCTGTTTCTCTCCTCAAAAGGCCATGACCTTTCAGTTGCATACAACGTAAGCTCTAACGACTTCGTAATGGCTTAAGCAAAAAAACTTCAGATGCAGCGCACGGACATTCCCAGACAGAGGTGGATTGTCACCAATACACCCCAGTAAAGTGAAGGACAGTGTTTAATGCAGAGCAGACGATTTTTTTTGTAACCGTGATACTTGTAACAATTTACAGAAAATAGCAAGGTAAATTTTGATGATCTGTAAAACGTGTCATAAATATCTGGAAATCTATTTTAATGTTGGGAGGCGGCGAGGGATGTAAAATTTTTGTAACATGCGAATTCCAGACTGTTGTTTTGCAGCTTAACCCATTATACTAATATAATAATCACGAGATCATGCAACGATTTTTTATTGAAAGGAAACCGACATGCTCCGACACCTGCCAGGCCCTGTGCGAGGGGCGATAGCTTTGCTGCTGCTCATTTGTAACACCATCATGTTGACCACGCCGCTTTTTTTGATGGCGATCCTGAAGTTCGTGATTCCAGTAACGTCATGGCGAAAAGGATGCGACATCATCATCAACGGCATCGCCGGGTTGTGGATATCCGACAACAACAGGATTATCCATTTTACAAATCCGGTTACCTGGGATGTCCAGGGGATCGAAGGTCTCAAGAAAGATGGCTGGTACATGGTTGTGGCCAATCACCAGTCATGGGTGGACATTCTGGTGCTTCAGAAGATATTCAACGGGGAAATTCCATTCCTCAAGTTCTTTCTCAAAAAAGAACTGATCTGGGTGCCTTTTTTGGGGCTGGCATGGTGGGCGCTGGATTTTCCGTTCATGAAACGTTACAGCAAGTCTTTCCTTAAAAAGCATCCGCATCTCAAAGGAAAAGACATGGAAATTACCCGGAAAGCCTGTGAAAAATTCAAAACCATTCCGGTTTCGGTCATGAACTTTCTGGAGGGGACCCGTTTCACTTCCGAAAAGCGCCAGAAACAGCTATCGCCGTTTACCCATTTGCTCAAACCGAAGGCGGGCGGCATTGCGTTCGTATTGTCGGCTATGGGACAACAAATGCACCAGATGCTCGATGTCACCATTGCCTATCCAGGAGGCGCCAAAAGTTTCTGGCAATTTTTATGCGGGCATGTTCCCGAAATCCGAGTGCGGGTCGCCCCCTATTCCATTGATGACGATATGGTCGGAGATTATTTTACGGACAAAAAATTTCGTGTCCGATTTCAGAGTCGTCTGAACATGATATGGGAGCAGAAGGACCTCCTTCTGAAAGAGCTGCTGGAGCATCCACAGGGCATTCCACAGGTATCTCCTTCTGAAAATACCGGTAATGTCATCGGTATCCGCCGCCGGACAATGTCACCGGACCTCCTGCATTCCGAAAATACGACACAGGCCGAATGGATTCAAGGATAGCGGCGGCCATTCGGCCGGCGCCATCTGCTTTTTTGCCTTGATGAATCCATTATGGGTTGACACAGGGGGGTATTTTCCCTATAAAAGAACAGGGCTTTTTCTCTCGAAAAGAAGCAATCCGTCATCATAATGTACCGATAACCTTCAGAAGGATGTCAATATGCGATGTTTTTTCAGACAAAGAGGGGTGATGTCTGTATGCATGGGGATATTCATTCTGGTGTTGTCCGCATGCGCCATGACCGGTCAGAACGAACCTCCGCGGGTCACGCTGTCATCGGTCAAGATTCAGGATATCAATCTGTTCGAAGCTGTTCTCCACATCGAGATGCGGGTGGTGAATCCTCAGAACGTATCGTACGATATCAAAGGGATAGACTGTGTTTTAGATCTTGACAACGTCAGGCTGGCCTCCGGAGTTTCCAATACACCCACTCATATTGCGTCACTGAAATCTTCGGTCATTCCGATGACCGTATATTCTTCGGTGGCGGATGTCGCCAAATGCATCAAATCTCTCAAGGGCAAGGAGGCCGTCAATTACAATATCAAAGGGAAGCTCTATCTTGAAGGCGGGTTTTTCAAGCCATCCATGATAGCATTCAATACGGATGGTCAGGTTTCTCTGAAAGAGTTCATAGATTACAAATTCTGATCCCCATTACCCCGCCATCAAGTCTTTAACCGCCTCCAGTAAAGGCGACTTCAATGTACGCCATCTGGGTCGTATCGCTTTTTCCTCTCGCCATTCAAAATCTACGGCTTCCAGCTTTTCGGCAATGACATGCACCTGGCCCACTCCATAGGCCGTTTCGGGGTAATATTCTATCCAGAGCATTCGTGAGGGATCTATCTTGAAGTCCTGAACAGCACATGTGGCGATATGACTTGTACAACTTCGGATCGTCATTTTACTTTCCGGGACATCTGTTATCACGACAATGATTGGTTTGATAAAAGACACGCCTCTGACAGCGCCATCCTTTCTCAAATCGAAAATCTTCATCCGGCACTTACCGCTGCCGAGTCGGAGTTTGCCGCCCCAGCCATCCCAGGAATATATATCATCATAAATCAACATGACACCCTCATATCATCGGACAGTTCACGATAATCTTTTCGACAGGCGATTGCTGAGCGATACAAATTCGGCGATTGAAAGCGTTTCCGCCCGGCGGGTCGGTTCGATGGAAACGCTTCTGAGCGCATCTTCCGCCGCCTGCGGCGCGATGTCCAGGCCGCTTGATGAAAGTGCATTCTTCAGGGTTTTTCGGCGCTTGCCAAAAGCTGCCTGCACGACCCGAGCAAAAAACTTTTCGTCATCCGCTGGGTGCACCGGTGTCATGAAGTCTATCTCGACCACAGCGGAATCCACTTTGGGCTTTGGGAAAAACATATGAGACGCGACACTGGCCACATGCCGCACCTCCGCACAATATTGCAGCATCACCGTAATTCGTCCATAATCTTTGGAGCCGGGTACCGCGGCGATTCGTTCGGCCAGTTCTTTCTGAAACATGAGAATTGCGCGTGAAATACAGTTGCGGTGCTGAATCAGTTGAATCAGCACCTGAGAAGAAATGTTGTAGGGAAGATTGCCCATCACCACAATCTTCTGACCGGCCGACCCCGCGAGCTGACGGATATCCGCTTTCAGAATATCGTTTTCAATCAGCGTAATCGAAGATGACGGACTTTCCGATATCAGTTCTCTTAAGACCGCCGCCATCTGACGGTCTTTTTCAACAGCGATGACAGATCGAACATGGCGTGCTACCGGAAAGGTCAGCGCGCCAAGCCCGGGTCCGATTTCCAGCACCACATCTGAAGCTGACAGGTTGGAACGTGAAATGATCCTGTCGGCGACGGACGGATCGGACAAAAAATTCTGCCCCAGCGGTTTTTTGGCGTGAAGCTGATGGTGGCGCAGCAACTGCTGTGGCGATGTCATACCACTCTGCCCTTTTTTAAGCGAGTATCAATGTTAGCCGGTGACGACCGGGTTGACGATGGCGCCG